>NZ_MKXT01000031.1:0-21233 GCF_001913985.1 Corynebacterium sp. S5S1 | reverse complement strand
TATCGATACCGAGTACACACACTCAATCGGCATCCAAAAAGGCCACATCTAACCCCGCGACACGCCGATAGCAGACACACATTTTGTCGCTTAACCCACACTCACCGAAGAAAAAATCTATTACAACAAGAAAGACAACGAACTTGACCCCCAACAGGGCAACTGAAAACGAAAAATCTCGAGGCATCGACCGGAACGATGTCTCGAGACTTCACAGGGTGCCCGGGGCGGGACTTGAACCCGCACGTTCTTATCGAACACTGGCACCTGAAGCCAGCGCGTCTGCCAATTCCGCCACCCGGGCAGGGTGTGGTTGTCTTAGCGACTTGATAAAGATACCACGAAAAGCGCATTAAACTACAAATCTGCAGGAAAAGTGGATTATTTCGAGGAGGGGGTGGCGAAATTTCTGGGAACTTTCGCGTCGCCATCTACGTTTCGAGGGAGTGAACAAACTATACTGATCGCTACTGATCGCTGCATGGTGGAAAGGAGAATGGCTCGTGGCGTTTTTAGAAAAGCTGGCGAAGCTGGACTCCGCCATGCAACGCGGCCTTGATAACGGCATGGCCCTTGTCTTCGGCGGCAAGGTCGTTCCCGCGGAAATTGATGAGCTTTTGAAGCAAGAGGCTCAGGACAATCTCGCGCGCGGCGACGATGACAACCTTTATAGTCCGAACGTAATGACTGTGGGTGTCTCCTCCAAGGATTTGGAGAACTTGTCGCAGGATCGCAATTTGCCGGCCGATTGTGCAGACCAGTTGTCGCGCTTCATTCGCAATAGCGGATGGTCCCTTGCGGGCCCCGTGATCGTGCGAGTGGCAGAAGAATCTGGTTTGCGCACGGGTCAGCTTCGCGTGTCCTCGTTTATTGATCACGAGCCCACGGAAGAGACCGGTTTTGAGGCTATTTTCCACGACTTTGATGGTCAGGAGGACCAGATGACCGAGCAGCACGAGAATACGGCTGATGACGCGGTAACTACCGCTTTCATTGCTCCAGATAGTCAACCCGCCCCACAGCCGCAGGGCCCAGCAGTCAACCTGATGCTGCAGGATGGCTCTTCGCGCGTTTATCACGTCCAGGAAGGCTCCAATATTATCGGCCGCAGCAACGACGCCGACCTGCGCCTGCCGGATACTGGCGTATCCCGCCAGCACGCGGAAATCACCTGGAACGGCCAGGATGCGGTTCTGGTGGATTTGCAGTCCACCAACGGCACCACGGTGAATGAAACGCCGATTGATAATTGGCTGCTTGCCGATGGCGATGTGATCACCATGGGCCATTCCCACATTGAGGTCCGCATCACGGGCCTTGATTCGCACAGCTACTAATTTCAGTTAAGGAAGGGAGGTCGCCATGGATGCAGTCATCATGCTGGCGCTTCGCATCGGCTTGTTGGCTCTGCTCTGGATTTTTATCCTGGTGGCCTTGAACGCCATGCGCCGCGATACTAATAAGTCTGCCGGTGCTATCCGCCAGCAGTCGAAGAAGGTTGGCGCACCGCGGCGTCGGGAAGCGATTAAGCAGCTGTCCATCGTGGAGGGTCCCCTGCAGGGCTCCCATATGGAATTAGGCACGTTGGAGGACTGCACGTTGGGCCGCGCCTCTGACTGCGATTTTGTCACGGGCGACGATTATTCTTCTGGCCACCATGCCCGGCTTTTCCGCCGCGGCAGCGAATGGGTTGTGGAGGATTTGGAATCTCGCAATGGCACCTTTGTCAATGGCGTGCGCATCGACCAACCCGAAGTAGTCGGCGCGGACTCCGAAATTAAGCTGGGCCGCACCACCGTGAGGTTGAACGCATGACACTGAAGCTGAACTTCTTTGCTAAGTCCGATCGCGGCCTCATTCGCGACAACAACGAGGACTCAGGCTACGCCGGTCCTCACCTTTTGATCTTGGCCGATGGCATGGGTGGCCACGCGGCAGGCGAGGTTGCCTCCGAGCTGATGGTCAACCACCTAGAAATCTTGGACCAAGATCCGGGTCAGGAAGACACCAAGGCCCTGCTAGAAGCGGCCGCCGAGCAGGCCAATGAGGCCATCAGTGACCACGTCAAAGCCCATCCAGAGACCGAAGGCATGGGCACCACGCTGTCCACCATGCTCTTTAACGGCACGGATTTCGGCGTCTGCCACGTGGGTGATTCCCGCGGCTACCTGCTGCGCGACGGCAAGCTCGAGCAGATCACCAAGGATGATACCTACGTGCAATCCTTGGTGGATAAGGGCGAACTGGACCCAGGCGATGTCTCGTCGCACCCGCAAAAGTCCCTCATTCTAAAGGCCTATACGGGCCGCCCGGTCGAGGCAACGCTATTTACCCTCGACGCCAAGCCCGGCGACCGTATCCTGTTGTGCTCCGATGGGCTTTCGGATCCGGTAACAGCCTCCACTATTGAAACCGCACTGGGGCAGGGCAGCATTGAGCAGGCCGGCTCCAACCTAGTGGACCTGGCCATCCGCTCCGGAGGTCCGGATAATGTCACCGTGGTTATCGGTGAAGTAACCGAGGAAAGCCCCCAGGAGCACGAACCATTCCGCGTAGGCGCCCTCGCGGGTCCTACGGAAGAACCAACCCATCCGGATTCTTCTGCTTCCCGGGCGGCACAGCTCTCCCGCAAGCCGCAAGTAATTCCACCGGCCGTCATGGCCGATGGTGAGGAGGAGCGCCCCGAGCCAGCTGATGACGAAGCGGAGGACGAAACTTCTGGCCGAAAGATCGGCTGGAAGGTCCTCATTGCCTTGCTCATCGTGCTCGCGCTGGTCATCGGCTTCGGTCTGTGGGCGAAGAACTTCTTGTCCAATAATTACTACGTGGCTACCAACGAGGCACAAGAAATCACCATCCAACAGGGTGCTGACTATTCCGTCTTTGGCAAGGAACTACACTCCAGGCACCAAAACGTGTGCATTAATGACAGCAACTCGCTGCTATTTTCCAGCCAGCCGTGCGAGAGCGACTTCACGCCGCTGAAGGTCACGGACCTGCCGGAATCTGAACGCAGCGCCGTCGACCATCTCTCCACTGGTGATCTAGGTGAGGTGCAGCAACAGATCAATGATTTGGGCGATAAGGCGCTCAAGCCATGTATCACTGCACCGAGCCAAAAAGATAAAAAGGATGCCAAGAAAAACAAGCCTGGCGTTACCTGCCGGGAGGTGTAGGTTGTGAAAAAGTTTTTTAGCCGAGGCACCGAACTCGGCCTGCTCATCCTATCCGCCATTGTCTTCGCTATTACTCTGGTCAGCCTGGAGCTATCCCAAGACAATGCGCTGACGATGGACCTGGTTTATCTCATCGGCGGATTCATCGGCGTCTTCACCGTTGCCCACTTGGTGATGTGTTTCTTAGCGCCGCATGCCGATCAAATCATGCTGCCGATTGTGGCGATCCTCAACGGCATGGGGCTCATCATGTTGGCCCGCCTGGATCTGGTCAATGAAAGCGGGCTCGCGGTGCGTCAGGTCATGTGGACCATCGTCGGACTTGTACTCTTTGTGCTGGTCTTAGCTATTTTGAAGGATCACAGGTCGCTGACGCGCTACTCCTATATTTTGGGTGCTGCTGGCCTCATCCTGCTAGCCCTGCCGCTGGTATGGCCGCAGCCTGCGGACGTGGAGGCACGCATCTGGATAAACTTGGGCCCCTTTTCCATCCAGCCGGGTGAGTTCTCCAAGATCTTGCTGATCTTGTTCTTTGCCATGCTACTGACGCAAAAGCGCTCCCTGTTTACCGTAGCGGGATACCGAGTACTGGGTATCTCCCTGCCGCGCCTTCGCGACCTCGCACCCATCCTGATCGTGTGGGCCATCGCGATCGTCATCATGGGCATTTCCAATGACTTCGGCCCAGCGCTGCTGCTGTTTAGCACCGTCCTTGGCATGCTATTCATGGCCACCGGCCGGGTGAGCTGGCTGCTTATCGGCGTCATCCTCGTTGGCGTTGGTGGTTTTGGTATTTATCAGATCTCCGCGAAGATCCAGCAACGCTTTTCTAACTTCCTAGACCCGCTGGGCAATTATGATGGCACGGGCTTCCAGCTTTCCCAGTCGCTATTCGGCATGTCTTCGGGCGGCATCTCTGGCAGCGGCTTGGGCGAGGGGCATCCAGAGCTGGTTCCGGTGGCCCACTCGGACTTCATCCTTGCCGCAATCGGTGAGGAATTCGGCCTCATTGGCCTAACCGCCGTACTGGTGCTTTTCGGTATGCTGGCCACCCGCGGCTTTGGCACTGCGCTGCGCACCCGCGATACTTACGGCAAGCTGGTGGCTTCCGGTCTTTCTCTTACCTTGGCAGTTCAGGTCTTTGTGGTCACCGGCGGTATTTCTGCCCTGCTGCCGATGACCGGTTTGACCACGCCATTCATGTCTGCCGGTGGTTCCTCTCTCATGGCTAACTACGTGTTGTTGGCGATTCTGCTGCGGATCTCTAACGCGGCTCGTCGCCCCATGCAGGAGACCTCGGGCAATGCTCCGAGCGATACCTCCATGTTCCCGTCGGTCCAGGAGGCTCACCGATGAATCGATCCATCCGCCTAGTGTCACTGTTCGCCATCATTTTGACGGCCATCTTGCTGGTCAACTTGACGGTGATTCACGCTTTTTCTGAAGATAAATATGCCCATAATCCGCGGAATATGCGCGGCTTCATGGAAATGCAGACCACCCCGCGCGGCCAAATCTTTGCGGGTAATACCGTATTGGCACAGTCGACGCAGAACCCAGACGAGACCTACTCGCGCTCCTACCCCATTGATTCACCGGCCTTTGGCCACCTGACCGGCTACTTGTCGAGCCAATTTGGGGCCTCGGAACTAGAGTCCTCCCAAAATGACATCCTCAATGGCACTGATGATTCTTTAATGAAGCAAAACTGGCTCGATGCTCTAGCCGATAAGCCGAAGCAGGGTGCAAATGTAGAGGTCACCATCGATCCTGCACTCCAGCAGGCGGCTTACGATCAGCTTGTGGGCTCAGGTTACGAGGGCTCGGCGGTTGCCATTCAGCCCTCCACCGGCAAGATTCTAGCTATGGCCTCCAACCCCGGCTACAACCCCAATGATCTAATGGGTGATTCTGCCGAGGAGACCTGGGCCAACCTGCAGGAGCAGGAGGGGCAGCCGCTGGTCAACCACGCCGGTGCAGAGACCTTGCCTCCTGGCTCCATTTTCAAGATCATCACCACCGCGGCGGGCCTTAACAATGGCTTTGATCCTTCCTCCACCCTGACCGGTTCCAATGTCATTACCTTGCCGGATACGGTGACGGAGCTGACTAACTACGACAACCAAAAGTGCAATGGTCAGGATGCGGTGACCCTGCAGACCGCCTTTGCGCTGTCGTGCAATACCGCCTTTGTAGAAATGTCGGAGCAGCTCGGCGCTGATGAGCTGCGCAAGTACGCCAAGGCCTTTGGCGTGGGCGAGAATTACGACCTCGGCGTGTCTACCTCCGCCGGCACCTTGGGTGATTTGCCGGATGGGTCGGCCACGGCGCAGTCCGTCATTGGCCAGCGCGACGTCACCATGACCGCGCTGCAGGCAGCCGTCATGGCGGGCACCGTCGCCAATAAGGGCACCCGCATGCAGCCCTACCTGGTCAATCGCATTACCGACGCCCAGATGAAGGACGTCCGCACCACCAAGCCGAAGAAGGCGGACCAGGCGGTTAATGAGGAAACTGCGGCGACGCTTACTGACTTGATGTATGCCTCCGAGCGTTCGTCCTGGGGCTATGACGGTAACGGCTTTGCCTCCAAGACCGGCACCGCCGAGCACGGCGAGGGGCTGGCCCCGCATGTGTGGTACGTTGCCTTCGATCCGGAACGCGATATCGCGGTAGGCGTCGTGGTGAAAAATGGTGGTAACTTGGGTGAGTCCGCGACGGGCGGCAAGGTTTCCGGCCCAATTGGCCGCGCTATCCTGCGCGCATACCAGGGGGAGCAGTAATGAATAGCGCCGAGAATAAGGAACATCTCCAGGCACTGATTGGCAGCGATTACGAGCTGCAGTGGATCATCGGTCACGGCGGAATGTCCACCGTGTGGTTGGCCGATGATACCCGCAATGATCGTGAGGTAGCGCTCAAGGTTCTGCGCCCGGAATTTTCCGATAACCAGGAGTTCCTCTCGCGCTTTCGCAACGAGGCAAAATCGGCCGAATCCATTCAGTCCGAGAACGTGGTGGCCACTTATGACTACCGCGAGCTAGAGGATAACGGCCGCAAGTTCTGCTTCATGGCCTTGGAGTATGTGCGCGGTGAATCCCTCGCAGACCTTTTGGCGCGCGAAAATACGCTGCAAGAAGAGCTCGCTCTCGACGTCCTCGAGCAGGCGGCGCATGGCCTCTCCATCATTCACCGCATGGAGCTGGTCCACCGCGATATTAAGCCCGGCAACCTCCTCATTACGCAAAATGGCCAGGTCAAGATCACGGACTTTGGCATTGCCAAGGCGGCTGCGGCCGTGCCGCTGACCCGCACCGGCATGGTGGTGGGTACCGCGCAATATGTATCGCCCGAGCAGGCACAGGGCAAGGACGTCACGCCGGCTTCCGACGTCTATTCGCTCGGCGTCGTCGGCTATGAAATGCTCGCCGGCAAGCGCCCTTTTACCGGAGATTCCTCCGTGTCCATCGCCCTGGCCCACATCAACCAGGAGCCGGAGCCACTATCGACGAATATCAGCGCCCCGGCTCGCGAGCTCATCCGCATTGCGTTGCGCAAGGATCCGGCCACCCGCTACGCCGATGGCAATGAGTTCACCCTGGCCATCTCCGCAGTTCGCTTGGGCAAGCGCCCGCCGCAGCCTAAGTCCGCCCCGCTAACGCAACGCGCACCCGAGCCCTCTCCGTCCGCATCGACGGAGATGTTGGGCAACGTTGCCCAGCCCACCACGATCCATCCGGCTGCGGGCACTGCTGCGCACAAGGAGTCCAAGGGCGGATCCTCCTTCCTGAAGGGCCTGGGTATCACCCTGCTCCTCGCAGCCGTGGCCGGTGGTGGTTACGCTGCCTACCACAACTTGAGCGATAACGAGGGCGACAGCGAGCCCTCTAGCACCCCGGAGACCTCGGTAGTTACGGAGTACCGCGATCCCACCACCACCCCGCAGGACACCCCGGACGAAGATACGGAAGAGGCCCCAGAACCGGTGACGGTGACAGAGACGGAGCCGCAGGAATCCAATCTGGAAGAAGCCCCGCGCACGACTCACCGCGAGGCACCCACGCGCCACTCGCCTACTCGCCAGGAACAGCCCCCGGCCGTACCAACGCAACAGAATCCGCAGGATACGCACGTTGAAACTACACCTGAGCTGGATACTCCAGTAAACTCGCAGGCTAATGAGCTCCCCGGAGACTTGGCCGATCTACTTACACAGGAGGGTGACTAAGCGATGGTCAATGACCGCTATCGGAGAGGCGAGATCATCGGCGCCGGTGGCATGTCTGAGGTCTATGCTGCCGAAGACACCGTCCTAGGCCGCCAAGTGGCGGTGAAGATGCTCCGACCGGAAATGGCGCGCGACGTCAACTTCCGCGAGCGTTTTTACCGCGAGGCCCAGAACTCGGGCAAGCTGAATCACCCCAATATCGTGGCGGTTTATGACACCGGTGAAACCGAGCTGGATGGCATGACCATCCCATATATCGTCATGGAGCGGGTCAACGGCCGCACCTTGCGCGATATCATTCGCGAGGATGGCGCTCTGTCCGCCCAAGAGGCCGCAGATATCCTCAAACCGGTAGCGGATGCACTACAAGCCTCGCACGAGGCCGGTATTATCCACCGCGATATCAAGCCGGCAAATATTATGCTCACCAACACCGGCCAGGTGAAGGTGATGGACTTCGGCATCGCCCGTGCCTTGGATGATTCCACCTCGGCGATGACGCAAACTTCCGCCGTTATCGGCACCGCCCAGTACCTTTCCCCGGAGCAGGCCCGCGGTAAGAACGCGGATGCCCGCTCCGATGTCTATGCGCTGGGCTGCGTACTTTATGAGGCGCTTACTGGCCATACTCCTTTTGAGGGCGAAACCCCCTTTGCGGTTGCGTACCAGCATGTGCAGGAAGAGCCGACGCCGCCGTCGGAGCTCATCGCGGATCCCTCGCTGACCCCTACCCAGCGCGTCAATATCGATGCGGTAGTACTTACCGCTATGGCCAAGCACCCGGCGGATCGTTATCAGTCCGCTTGGGAGATGGCCGGCGATTTGGAACGCCTGCGCAATGGGCAGATCACCGCGGCGGCGCGCATGCACGTCAACGAGGAAGAAGACGAGCAGCCTACCGAAATGGTCGGTGCCGCCGCACCAGCTGCGGCCGCGCACCGCGCGCCAATCCAGTCCACCCGCCCCACCGAGGACGATGACAATCAGGGTGGCGGCTGGATGAAGTGGCTGGCAGCGTTCCTGGCCGCCCTCTTGGTGGCCATTGTGGGCTACTTTGCCTGGGATTTCTTCTCCTCCGAAAAGGAATCTGAGGATAAGCCACGCCAGACCCAATCGGCCCACGAGGACAAAATCACCGTGCCCGAGGTGGAAAACCGCCCGCGCAACGAGGTGGTTAAGGAACTGGAAGACATGGGTCTGCAGGTCACCGTCAATGAGGAGGCCAACCCGGATATTCCACGCAATAATGCCATCCGCATTAATCCGGCCCCAGGCTCCGAGCTGCAAAAGAATGCCTCGGTGACCCTGACCGTTTCCTCCGGCAAGGAGATTACGGACGTCCCGGATATCACCGGCATGACCTTGGATGAGGCCGCTCGAGCCCTCGAAGGAGCAGGCTTGGTGCTCAATTCCGATGTCTCGGAGGAAAACGATGAGTCCCCGGCCGGCCAAATCATCAAGCAGAACCCGGCCGGCGGCACGCAGTTGTCCAAGGGATCGAAGGTACGGGTAACGGTTTCTAAGGGCGTCGAAAAGAAGCGCGTGCCCAATGTCGCCGGCATGGACGTCGAGGATGCCCAGAGCCGTCTCGAGTCGAATGACTTTGATGTAGACGTCCGCGAGGTGGATTCCTTGGAGCCGAAGGGCACGGTGCTGAGCGTCTCCAACCAGGGCGCGGAGCTGGAAAAGGGCAAGCCGGTTACCGTTGAGGTATCCAATGGCATGCTCTTTAAGGCCCCTGACCTGGTACGCAAGAATGAAGGCCAGGCCGAGGCTGCGCTGCGGGAGGCTGGCTGGACCGGCCAGTTCGTCGTCGGCGAGCCGGCTCCTACCGGTGCCTTGGTGGATGCCAATAAGATTGGCTGGGCGTCTGTGAACCCGGGCGATACCATGCGCAAGGATCAAAATATTGATATCCGCCTGTGGAGTTTCGACCCCGCTGCACTTCTGCCGCAGCCATAACTGCTGGTATCCTAAGGCCTCAGTACGAACTTAGATAAGACTTTAAATCTAGAAAAGGTATCTTATGCCGAAGTCAAAGATTTCCCAGAGCTCCTCCGTCCCTACCTCGAGCTCTGCTACCAACCGCACGCCCGTCAAGATCAATTCTGAGGGCACCCCGAAGTGGTACGTCGCCATCATGCTGGGCCTGATGGTCATCGGCCTGCTGTGGCTTGTGGTCAATTACCTCGCTGGCCAGGACATCCCGTTCATGGCAGACCTCGGCGCTTGGAATTACGGCATTGGCTTCGGGCTCGCCATCATTGGCCTGTTGATGACCATGGGTTGGCGCTAAACTAGAGCTCCCAGCCTGTTCCCTCGCTCCCTACTTCCTGTAGGTGGCGAGGATTTTTCATACCTAGGAGCCACATGTCTCGCCATATTCTTGCTGCTGGCCTCATCATTGCGGTTGCCTACGCGGTCGTGCATATCGCGTTTGCCGACGCCACCCTCCTCACCGGCGCCGCTCCCCTCCGCCTTTCCCTGCGCAACTACCTAGGCAACGTCTTGGGCTCGGGCATGGTGTGGGGAATCTTTAGCTACCTCATGGGTAAGGATTTTCCAGGCCGGTGGCTCAAAGCACTCCTGGCCGGTACGGGAATCATCGTTATGATGCTGGCCGTGCACTACGCCTTGCTCGTGGTCTTCGGTGTGTATAGCTGGCGCGAGGCATTCGAGTACAACGCCCAGTGGTTCCTCCTGGCGCTCATCTCTGGACCCGTTCTGGGGCTAGCCGGCGCGGCCGCAGCACGGTTCCGCTGGTTCGACTATCTCGCCGTCCTTGGCTTCCTCCTCGAGCCCGTGATTGCCGGGTTCATCCCAGGCAGTTCCTACCTGCCCCGCACCACGACCATTCCTGGGTACTTCGCCGCCGCGACTCTCTGGCTCATCGGTGCGGGCTTCTTTATTTGGCAGCGTCGCTCCACGCGCTAAGCGCTTCTTCGGCGGCCCACCACCCCGGCATGCCGTGCACGCCAGCGCCGGGCGCGGCCGAGCTAGAGGCCACAAAGACCCCCGGAGCGAGGCGGTGCGGATGGGCCGACAAGCGTGGTCGCAAGAGGGTTTGCAGCCCGGTCATGGAACCGCCCGCGATATCACCGCCCACCAAATTAGGATTCCATCGCTCCAGATCGGCCGGGCTCGTAGCACGGGTGGCCAGGATGGTATCGCGAAATCCGGGGGCAAAGCGCTCGACCTGGGCGACAATCAGCTCGGTGACCTCACCCGGATAGCGCTCCACATAGCCGCGCGGGACATGCGCATAGGTCCACAGCGTTTGCCCTCGGGAGGGGTCGGCAACAAATTGCTGGCATGCCAATACCAAGGGTCGCTTAGGCATACGCCGCTTGCCGACGTCCCCCTCAGCCCCACATATCTCCTCCAGCGTGCCTCCCACGTGCACGGTGCCGGCCTGACCCACGCGCGGATCGGCCCACGGGACGGGTTCGCTGAGATGGAAGTCCACTTTGAAGACGGCGCTGCCATAGCGCCAGCGCGCCAGGCTCCGCCGAGTGCCGCCCCGCAGTTCCAGACCGCCCAGCCGCATTATCTGGCGCGGGGTCAGGTTCAGGATGGTCGCATCGGCCGGAGACAGCTCCCGCAGATCGGTGACCTCGCATCCGGTGTGGAGGCGGGCGCGGCGGGAGCGCAGGAGGTTAAGGAGGGCATCGATAAGAGCGCCGGTGCCACCCTCCACCACGGGCCAGCCGCGGGTCATGCCCAGCCCGCCAAAGAGCAGGCCGAACGCTGAGGTAAAAGACGTGGTCGGCGAGGTAATCGCGTGTACCGCGCTGCCTGCAAAGAGCGCGCGGGCCTGGGGTGTGCGAAAGGCCGCCCCCGCCAAGCTGCTGGCGGGCAAGACTCCGGCCGCGCCAAACTGCGCCAAGCGCACGGGTCTTTCGGGCCACCGCACCAACGGGGTAAGCGCGTTATCCACATGCTCATCGATGTGGCGGACGATGTGCCCGTGCAACCGCCTCCATGCCTGGGCATCGGCTCTCAAGTCCGCCGCCGTGTCCGCCAAAGAACCGTGCAAGATCCCGGCCGGCGCGCCTTCTAGCGGATGGGCCATGGGATAAGGCGCATTGCGCCACCGCAGACCGTGGGCTTCCAGGTCGAGGGCGCGAAAGGCCGGGCTCGCTACGCCAAAGGGGTGCCCAGCCGCGCCGAGATCCACAATCGTGCCCGGGAAAATCTCCGCGGAGGATGCCGCCGCACCACCGGCCCGGCCGGCGCGCTCGTAGATATCCACCCGCCATCCGGTCATAGCCAAGCGCGCCGCGGCCGTGAGTCCATTCGGGCCTGCGCCGACGATCACAGCGCGAGGTTGATAATCCACAATGCTCCTTATGCAGGTCAATGCCCAAATTTATCAGTCTTGTTAACACAATGGGTAGAAAGTTATCCACAGGCTGTGGAGAAAACCTGTGAAATGTGAATTTCACACAATTATTAACACCCTGTGGATAACTGTTTTCACGGGCTTCCACAAGCTGATTTTCACACTTTCACACGGCCCAGACCAGCGTGATCAGGGAAAACTCCGGAAAGACGTTCGGTAAATTACAAAAATGTAGTTATTCACAATGTGGATAACCATTGTGGAATTCTTTCGCACACGCTTTCCGGTGATCAAATTCCACAGTTATCCCCAAAACCCAGCTTGGTGGGCTAATAGTGCGAGGACTACCGCGGCCACCGCAGCAACGCCGCCCCAGCGGAGGGTGGGGCTTTTTCGATAGAGGAAAAGGCTCAACACGATGCCTGTGCACAACCCGCCAAGGTGTCCCCACAGGGATACGCCATCGGCTAGAAAGGTATAGGCCACATTCGCCAGAACGAGGGCAATGGGCGCGCGGAGATCGAGCCCGCGCTGGCGGTAAGCGCCTACGAGCATGGCCATGAGCGCGAAGAGCGCACCGGAAGCGCCGACGGTGGGGGTATTGAAGTCGAATTTCAAGATCATGGCGGACGCACCGAGGCAAGAAATGAGGTAGGCGGCGAGGTACAGCGCAGTGCCAAGCGCCCGCTCCACTTCCCTGCCTATGAGCAAGAGCATGACCATATTCACCGCCAAGTGGCCCGCGTCTAGGTGCATAAACTCCGAAGACAGCGCAGCCTGAGGGCGGAAGGGATAATCCGGTCCCCACAGGCCCCAATCCGCTGCGAGCGGGGAATCATAGAAGGTGGCTCCTAGCGTGCGAGCCTGCACCGCGGTAATAAGCCAAGCAATGATGCAAACGGCGGCAATGAGCGCGGTCGCCGGGGTAGCGCGGATATAGTTTCTCACCATGGTCATGAAGTTGTCAGTCCTTGGGGCGGGTCTAGCGGTAGATTGCTTGGGGTAAAACTGCAACGAGCCCGCCGCCGCACGGAAATGCGGTGACGGGCCCGAGGGAAAAGCGATTACGCGATATCGATGGACTCGATAACAACGTCCTCGTGCGGACGGTCCATGCGGTCGGTATCAACCTTGGCGATCTTGGACACAACCTCCTGGGAGGCAGCATCGGTAACCTCACCAAAGATGGTGTGGTGGTTGTTCAGGTGCGGGGTCGGCGCCACGGTGATGAAGAACTGGGAGCCGTTGGTGCCTGGGCCGGCATTGGCCATAGCCAGCAGGAATGGGCGGTCAAACTGCAGCTCCGGGTGGAACTCGTCCTGGAACTGGTAGCCCGGGCCACCGCGGCCGGTGCCGGTAGGGTCGCCGCCCTGGATCATAAAGTTATCGATGATGCGGTGGAAGATTGCGCCATCATAGAACGGGCCGGACTGCTCGCCCTTTGCGTTCTGGGTGGAGTAGTCCTTCTCGCCCTTGGCCAGGCCGATGAAGTTTTCAACGGTTACCGGTGCATGGTTACCGAAGAGATCGATAACAATGTCACCGTAGTTGGTATGCATCGTTGCAGTTGCGGTCTTCTGAGTCATGCCAGCCATTGTAAAGAATTTAACGCGCGCCTGCCGCGCATGACATAACGCTGTCAGCGATCGCGCTAGCCTGAAGGCATGATTCGCGCGCTACTTTTTGATCTGGATGATACCTTGCTCGACCACACCGGCGCGGCCCGGGACGCAGTGGATCAGTGGTGCCGCGAACTCGGCCTGCCCGAGGGCCAGCATGCGCGGTTCGCGGCCATTGAACGAAAGTGGTTTCAAGCCTATGAGCGCGGCGAGGTCTCCCACCACGGCCAGCGGGCGGCGCGCTGCCGCGAATTCCTCGGCCGAGAGATGAGTGATGCTGAGGCGCTGGCCGCCTACGACGGCTATCTTTCCGCATACCGGGAGCAATGGCGCGCTTTTGCCGACGCCCTGCCCACCCTCACCTGGGCCCTCGAGTCCGGCTTCCAGGTGGGCGTTCTCACCAACGGCGAGCGCGAGATGCAACAGGCCAAGCTGGAGGCGACAGGCCTTGCGCTTGCCGACGTCCACCTCATCCCCACCGTCGACCTCGGCTGCCCCAAACCGCAGCGCGCGGCCTACCTCGCCGCCTGCGATCAGCTGGGTGCGGCCCCCGCGGACACGCTCATGGTGGGCGATTCCCTCACCAACGATGTGCAGGGCGCGCGCACGGCCGGGCTGCACGCGCTCCACCTCGACCGTGCGGGTGATGGGGATCTGCGCTCGCTTAGCGCGTTGAGAGAGGTTCTCCCCCGAAAAGCCAGCTGACCACGATGGCGCCCGGATCGATTACTCCCTTGCTGCGATCTCCCAGGTAGGAGGCGCGGCCCTTCTTTGCCGCGAGGTCCTCGGTGTCGAGGGCTCCGGCATGGGCAGCATCAAAAAGCGCCTGCAAAGTCTCCGCATCCGGATCCTTCGCCCCCAGTTCGCGGGCCTTTTCTGCGGCCGGGATGAGGGCATCGAGCATGGTGCGATCGCCGCGCTTCGCGCCACCAAGCTCGTGGATGAGGTCGGCCGCATCATTGAGCCCATCCACCAGCGACTCCGCGCGGGCCAATTCATTAAAGAGCGTGCCGAAGACGGCGCCGGAGGTACCACCGGCGAGGACGAGCAGGCGCTTGGCCAGCCCGGTGAAGATTTCAGTATCCGTGCCGCGCAGGGGAAGCTCGATGCCACCAAAGGCCGCCTCCATGTTCTGGCCAAAGTCGCCGTCGCCGGCCTTGCGATCCAACTCAGTAAGTGACTCAAAGGAAGCTTGGAGACGCTCCACAAAGGCGGTGAGCCACTGATTCTCCTCACCCTCGGTGGGCAGCTCATCCTGGAAGGTGATGGTGGCCGGTTCCACCGCCTTGGCACCGCCCAGGGTGTGCGGCCAGGCGGGGGCGGAGGTGGGGGCGTCGATAAGCTCGAGCAGCTCCTCATCTGCCTTGAGCAGCGTAAAAGAAGCGCCGTGCATATTGACCGCGGTGACGTAGGAGCCCACCAACGACCGGGCGACGGTGACGCCGCGCTGGGCCAGCTGCGCGGAGGCCTCGCCAAAGAGCAGGCTCAGCTCCAGCGGGGTGGTGCCGCCGAGGCCATTGACCAGGCACACCACCTCATCGCCCTGGCCCAGCTCAAGGGCGGGCGCGATCTTATCCAGGACCTGGCTCACAATAGCGCTCGCGCTACCCACCTGCTCAGTGTGCGTGCCCGGCTCGCCGTGAATGCCCACGCCCACCTCCATCTGACCGGCATCCAGATCGAAGGTTTCGCGGCCGGTGGTCGGCATGAAGCCGGCGCCCAGCGCCACGGACATGCTGCGGGAATTCTCCGCGGCTCGCTTGCCCAACTCAGCGACTGTGTCCACGTCATCGCCGCGGTAGGCGGCGGCGCCTGCGACCTTTTCCACCAGGATGGTCGCGCCCGTACCGCGGCGGCCGGGGCCGTCCTCGTTGCCATCGGTGGCAATATCATCGGCCACCAGTACCGTGCGGGTGTCTACCGCCTCGGCGGCGTTGCGAGCGACGGTAAAGTTCATGACGTCTCCGGTGTAATTCTTCACCACATGGACTACTCCCCTGCCCTGGTCAGCCCATTGGGTGGCCTCGCTGACCTGGACCGCGTTCGGGGAGGTAAAGAGCAATCCCGGGCAGGCCGCTGCGAGCATGCCCTGGCCGACAAACCCGGCATGCATCGGTTCGTGGCCGGAACCGCCACCGGAAATCACCGCCACTGCCGGATCACCGTCCGCGGTGCGCAGCGGCGTGGAGCGGCCAATGAAGCCAACGTCGTGCCAGCGAGCATCGGGGTGGTTGGCGATGAGCCCAGCGAGGGCGTCGGAGAGAAAAGTGTCTTGACTATTGCGGAATGCGGAGTGGTTCATACTCCCACGTTAGTGATGTTTCTTACCCGGAAGCTAGGAGAAGAAAAGAAACATACCAGTTCCATTCGGACACCCAGCCGCTTCGCAGCTACTTTGCAGTTTGCGGAGGATACTAAAGGAACCATTAAGAAAGGATCCGCACATGGATTTCTTGTCCTCCCTCCACAACCTCATGGACGCAGGCTCGCTGCTCCAAAGCTTTGGACCTTATATCCTCCTCGGCGTCGCCGTCGTCATCTTCATCGAGTCCGGCGTGCTTTTCCCATTCTTGCCAGGTGATTCACTGCTCGTTACCGCGGCCATCTTGCGCCACGAACTCGACATCAACGCCTGGCTCCTCTTTGTCGTGGCCACGGTGGCCGCCTTTGCCGGCGATCAGGTGGGTTTCTACTTGGGCCGCCGCTTTGGCCGCAAGCTTTTCAAGGACGATGCCCGCGTTCTGCGCACCGAACACCTTGATAGCGCGGAAGACTTCTTCCAGCGCCATGGCCCGGTGGCCCTGGTATTGGGCCGCTTCGTGCCGATTGTGCGCACCTTCGTCCCCTTCGCTGCCGGCACCGCAGAAATGGGCTACTCCTCGTTCCTGCGCTGGAATATCCTCGGCGGCGTGGGCTGGGTAGGTTCCATGCTGCTCGTCGGTGTACTGCTGGGCGGTATCCCGGGCATTGCTCACTCCATCGACATCATCATGCTGATCGTGGTGGCAATTTCCGTGCTGCCGATGATCATCGGCTGGATCAATAATCGCCGCAAGGCACAGCGCGAAATCCCGGCCGCGTAAGGACTTTTTGTCCATCACTCAGCCGGGATTGCGGTGCAATTAGGGGGACTTAGAGGGAATCGCGCACCTCATCGCGAGCCAGCACCATATTGCGCAGGGAGGCCTCGGTCTCCTCGTAGCCGCGGGTCTTCAGGCCGCAGTCCGGGTTAACCCACAGGCGCTCGACCGGCACGTGCTTGAGCGCGGCGCGGATGAGCTCGGCCATCTCCGCTACGGAAGGCACGCGCGGGGAGTGAATATCGTAGATGCCCGGGCCAATTTCAGAGTGGAAGGTCTCGTCGATATCCTCCAGCAGCTCCATGCGGGAGCGGGCCGCCTCGATAGAGGTGACATCGGCATCCAAACCGGCAACGGCATCAATGATTTGGCCGAACTCGGAGTAGCACAGGTGGGTGTGGATCTGGGTGGTCGGCTTGGCCTCGAGGGCTACCAGGCGGAAGGAACGCACGGCCCAGTCCAGGTACGCCTTGCGGTCTTCCTCACGCAGCGGCAACAACTCGCGCAGGGCCGGCTCGTCGATCTGAATGATGTCGATGCCGGCCTCTTCCAGGTCATGCACCTCATCCGCCAGCGCGACGCCGAGCTGGTCCGCGGAAACGGACTGGTGTACGTCATCACGGACGAAGGACCAGGCCAAGATGGTCACCGGACCGGTGAGCATGCCCTTGACGTGGTGCTCCGAGAGCGACTGGGCGTACTTGGACCACTCGGTGGTCATCGCAGCCGGGCGGGAGATGTCACCAACCACGATTGGCGGACGGGTGCAGCGGGAGCCATAAGACTGGACCCAGCCGTTTTCGGTGGTGACGAAGCCATCGAGCAGCTCGGCAAAGTACTGGACCATGTCATTGCGCTCCGGCTCGCCGTGAACGAGGACATCGAGGCCGAGGCGCTCTTGCAGCTCAATGACGGACTTGACCTCGTCCTTGAGGGCGGCGTTGTAGTCGGCGTCGGAAAGCTCGCCCTTGCGGTGCGCCGCACGCGCCTGGCGGATCTCCTTGGTCTGGGGGAAGGAGCCGATAGTGGTGGTTGGCAGCTGCGGCAGGCCGAGTTCCTTCTGCGCCTCGTTGCGCTCAGCAAAGGCGGGCTCGCGCTTGACCTCGCCGGCCGGCAGCTTCTCGATGCGCGCCTTCACCGCCGCGTTGTGGATGCGCTCGGATTCGGCACGGGTGCGCACTGCGCGGTCGCTGATGCTATAAGCCTCCGGTGCCTCCAGCGGGCCCTGGGAGAGGGCGACGACTTCCTTGACCTTCTCGTTGGCGAAGGAGAACCAGGTAGCGACGTCGGCCGGCAGCTTGGTTTCTGCCTCCACGGTGTGCGGCACGTGCTGCAAGGATACGGAGGTAGATACAGAAAGGGAATCGAGGCTGCTCTCTAGGTTCTCGTACTTGGAGCGCAGGTCGCGCAGGTTGGCGGCCCAGACATTGCGGCCGTCGATAAGGCCGGCAACCACGTGGGACTTCAGGTTCTTCACGCGATCGAGGTAGCCCTCATCCAGTGCCAGGGTTCCTACGGAAAGGTCCACTTGGACGGCCTCCGGCTTGAGCTCGGCCAGAACCTCGAGGCCCTTGCGCGCAGAGCCATACGGGGTGGTGAGGTAAACCTGCGGACGATTGTCCGCACCCAAAACTGCCTCATAGGCGCGCTTGGTGTGGGCGGCCAGTTCCTCATCATTGGCAATGGTCAGGTCCGCTACCAGCGCAGGCTCGGCCAGCTGTACCCACTTCACGCCGGACTTATCCAGCTCGGCCAGGACCTCCTGGTATGCCTTGACGGCATCATCTAGGCGGTCGAGCGGAGACTTGGTAGCACCCTCTGCCTGCTTGGACAGAGCCAGCAGGGTAACCGGGCCGACGAGGTAGGGGCGCACGGTGTGGCCTGCCGCGCGGGCTTCTTCTACCAGCTTGATAACGCGCTGCGGGTGCGCCTTGAAGTCCTGGTCATCGGCGATTTCCGGGACGATGTAGTGGTAGTTGGTATCGAACCACTTGGTCATCTCCAGCGGCGCGGTGTCCTTATTGCCGCGGGCCAAGGTGAACTCATCATCCAGGGTCTCGCCGGCCACGGCGCCAACGGTCAGTGCGGTCTCGAGCACCTGGTCGTAGTAGGCGACGTCGGCAGGAATGGCGTAGTCCTCAGTAAGGCCCAGGTCGCGCAGGCGGTTATAAGTATCCAGGCGCAGGGAATGTGCGGCGGACTCGAAGGTTTCCGCATCGATGCGGCCGGCCCAGTAGGATTCCAGCGCACGCTTGAGTTCGCGGTTGGCACCGACGCGAGGGTAGCCCTCAATCGTCGCCTGAGGGAAATTAGTGTTCGTCATTGTCTACTCCGATTCGAGATAACAGGTCTTGCGTAATGTCCGGGTTGTTGTGGGTATAGATATGGAGGCCGTCCGCGCCGCCGGCCACGATGGTGCGAGCCAATTGGGCGGTAAGCTCCATGCCGATTTCGTATTCCTCTTCTGGGGTTGTCGCTGCCGCGAGCTGAGTACGCACCCTCTCGGGTACGGTCAACCCGGACAGCTGCCCCATTCGCTCCAACCGGCGCAGGCTGGTCATGGGCATAATCCCCGGAATGAGGGGGATCTTCACCCCGGCTAGCTTGGCTTTTTGGGCGAAGCGGAGGAAGTCCTCGGCGTCAAAGAAAAGCTGGGTGATGGCAAAGTCCGCGCCGAGGCGCTGCTTATTGAGCAGGACGTCGAAGTCTTCGTCCTCATTCTTGGATTCGGCATGGCCGCTGGGATAGCACGCCACGCTCACCGCGAGGCGGCCGGCGGCGAAGCGGGCAGCCTGATGGCTTTCCAGCTCGCGGATGAGGCGAACCAGCTCATCGGCATGTTGCAGGTAGTGCTCGGGCATGCCCCCTTCGGGGAGATCGCCGCGCAGGGCCAGCAGGCCGCGCACGCCGGCATCTACCAAGCGATTGATCCACCCGATGAGCTCGTCGCGCGTCCCGGCCGTGCAGGCCAGGTGCGCCAGGGGGCGCATAGAGGTGTTCTGCGAAATCTTCTCAATGAAGGCCGCGGTTCCCTCCAACCAACCGGAGCGCTGGGAACTGGTCACCGCGATGTAATCAGGGTGATAGCTTTCCAGGACTTCTAGTAAGCGGTCGATCTTGGCGGCATCGGCATCGTGGCGCGGCGGGATTACCTCAAAGGAAAGGGCAAGGCGCTCGGGCGTAGGTGCTTCCTCTTCACTTTCATAGTCCAAGGGCGCGGAAGCCGAAAGTCGCGGGCTCATGGTCACCTCCTTTGCTGGTCGTCGTTGGTGTGTTGAGAAAAACGTACCAAGCTGTTCAGTTAGCGCGGTAGCGACTGTGCAATGGTGATACCTTTGCAAGCCCGCAAACTGCGAGGTTAGCGAAAAATTAGATGAATAATAATCGTTGATTCTGAACCAAGCGGTCTATTTCTAGCGTGTACCCGCTGTACGCCACGACGCGAACGGTGGTACACCAACCACCACGTCACTATGCTGGGTGAAAGCGAATGGATAAATCTGAGTTAAGGAGTGTCCCACCCCATGAACCCCACCACACTGAACGTGGCCTTTAAGACCGCATCGAACCTGTGGAGCCAGTTCAATAACTACCGCGAGGAAAAGTCCCGCGAGGCCTACACCGCCCTGGAAGAGGCCGCACAGAAGATGGACGAGCGCGATAACGGCACCCTCGCCGAGCCGCGCCGTCAGGCAGGCGCCGTTACCCGCGCCGCACACTCCCGCCTCGAGCGCGCCCTGGAGGAGTTCAACGACTACCGTGAAGACGCCACCGAGCGCCTGAACGACGCCAAGGAAGAAGCCACCAAGAAGGCTAAGAAGGCCCGCAAGCAGGCCAAGAAGGATTCTCAGAAGGCCCAGAAGAACCTCAAGAAGAAGTCCGCCAAGGTAGCCAAGAAGCAGAAGAAGAATAAGAAGTCCTCTAAGGGCTGGATCTTCGCCGGCATCATCGCCCTGCTGTCCGCTGCAGCCGGTGGTGCCTACTACTGGCTGCGCTCCAACGACAAGCCGTCCCAGACCCCGCCACGCGTGGACGACTTCCAGTCCGATTCCCACACCGCTCCGGAGTCCACCTTGGTCTACACCTCCACCAGCGAGAATGACACCCAGTCTGACCTCGTTGAAGAAGGTGCTGTACGCGATGAGGAGCTCCTCGGTTCCATCGATGAGCAGCTGGCCAAGCACCGCGAGGAAGAAGCAGCTCAGCCGGCCGATACCACCCGCGTTACCGATGACCACCAAAACGAGGGCAAGCACCGCCTGTAAACCGAGGAATAGATACGCTCACCACCCCGCCGTGGGGGTATGCGTAGCGTTGTCTAGATCTCATTGCTTTGCCTAAACAAAAATCTCTTGATTGAATTCCCACATTAGGGATCTTTCTACAAGGAGATGAACAATGAGCTTTGAGTCCCTCACCGTCAAGCTCAAAGACGGCTCAACGTACTATTTCCCGGCGGGTGCGGTGTCCAAAGACCCTTCCTCTCGCGTGGATAACCTGCGCTTCGCCATCGACAACGGAACCACCTTCCACTCCGTGGATGAGGCCGGCATCGAGCGCGAGTTCAACGGTCACGACGTCCGCAATTACCACCTAGCCTAAGCGTTAGCACAATCCCTTCCCTGCAGGTCACCGGCCTGTACGGAAGGGATTTTTCGCGTGCCCACCCCACGCTTGCCGCCCCGCCGTCGGGTTAAGCGACAAAATGTGTGTCTGCTATCGGCGTGTCGCGGGGTTAGATGTGGCCTTTTTGGATGCCGATTGAGTGTGTGTACTCGGTATCGATAC
>NZ_MKXT01000085.1:3113-5924 GCF_001913985.1 Corynebacterium sp. S5S1 | reverse complement strand
CGAACGGGTTTGTGGGACAGCCTGCATAAAGAAAACAAGCTACAAGCTCAATTGTGCGCATCAGCGGACTATAAGGAAGGATTTGCGGCCTTCAACGAAAAACGTGAACCGAAATTTACCGGTCAATAAAACCCTGCGTAGGCAGTCAATGAACGCATGAATAGATGAATATACGAATAAAGGAGCAATAAACATGGCTACTAACGACGCTTTCTTGGTATCTGCGAAACGCACCCCGGTTGGGCGCTACGGCGGGGCATTATCTGCGGTGCGCCCGGATGATCTCGCCGCATTGACTATCAAAGCAGTACTTGAAGACACCGGGCTTGAAACCACGGCGGTGGATGAAGTGGTCTACGGCAATGCCAACGGTGCAGGAGAAGAAAACCGGAACGTGGCCCGAATGGCCTGGTTACTTGCCGGTGGTGATGAATCTGTTCCAGGCATGACGATCAATCGGCTGTGCGCATCAGGCATGTCCGCAATTTCGGTTGCCAGCGCCATGGTGCAATCAGGACAAGCCGACGTTGTTATTGCAGGCGGAGTGGAATCGATGTCCCGTGCGCCTTGGGTGATGGAAAAGCCGACCAAAGGTTTCGCCAAACCAGGTGAAGTATTTGATACTGCGATTGGATGGCGATTTGTCAACGAAAAATTCGCTGCGAAGGACAAAATGACTTATTCCATGCCGGAAACGGCTGAGGAAGTCGCGCGGCAGCGAAATATTTCCCGGGAAGATGCTGATGAATTCGCTGTACAGTCGCACGAACGTGCTTTGCAAGCGATTGCTGCTGGAAAATTCGATCGGGAAATAGTGCCAGTTAGCGTTGTTGGACGCAAAGGTGCGGTGACGGTCGTTGATACAGACGAAGGACCACGGCCGGGTACGTCGGCCGAAGTCTTATCCCGGTTATCTCCGGTTGTGGCAGGCGGAGAAGTCACAACGGCGGGTAATGCATCGTCCTTGAATGATCATCAGCGGTGGTTGTAGCTTCACAAGCAGCAATTGATAAATATGGTCTGCAACCGCGCGCTCGTATAGCAGGCTCCACAGCTGTTGGCGTAGCACCGGAAATTATGGGAATTGGACCGGTGCCAGCAACAAAGAAACTCTTGAATGTCACCGGGTGGGAATTATCTTCGGTTGATGCAATCGAACTCAATGAGGCCTTTGCCTCGCAATCCCTTGCCTGCATCCGGGAGTTGGGCCTTGCTGAGGCGAAAGTCAATGCCTGGGGCGGGGCAATTGCTCTTGGACACCCACTTGGATCCTCTGGGTCACGGCTTGTCACTACTTTGCTGCACAGGTTGGAAGATGCCCAGGAACAACGAGGTATTGCCACGTTGTGCGTCGGTGTTGGGCAGGGCTGTGCGATAGCTATTGAACGAGTCTGATCAGCCAAAGTTCTGACCAGTACAAATAAGGAAAGAAGCGATATGACTTTTCCAGAATTCCGGACCCTCCGAATCCAGCAGCACGACGACTGCGTAGTTGCGCAGCTTGACCGGCCACAGGTGCGTAATGCCATAGACCAGGTCATGGTCGACGAGTTGCATGAGTTATGCGGGATTGTGGAAAAAGACCCGCAGACTTTGGTCATCACTGGTTGTACCGTGGAGACTTCCCATGGGGAAAAATCCGTCTTTGCCTCGGGTGCAGATATTGCTCAATTGCGTGAACGACGCCGTGACGACGCGCTGCGCGGTATCAATTCCACGATTTTCCAACGGATCGCGCAGCTACCTGCTCCCGTCATTGCTGCCGTTGATGGTGTTGCACTGGGTGGCGGCCTGGAATTGGCATTAGCTGCTGATTTCCGGATTGCGACCCCGGAAGCAAAATTTGGTCAGCCAGAAGCACAGCTCGGAATCATCGCTGCTGCTGGTGGGACTTACCGATTGAAAAATTTGGTGGGTGAAGCCGTCGCAAAGGAGATCCTGCTCGCCGGGCGAATTCTGGATGGGACCGAAGCAAAAGAGACCCATCTGGTCAATGAATTGTATTCAGCAGACGAATTAGTGGCAGGAGCGCACGATCTCGCGGCACGAATCGCGAAGCAGGATCCTTTAGCAGTACGCATCACGAAGCGAGTATTGGACATGCCTGAGGCCGCTCATCCGCAGGTCGATAACTTGGCACAAGCAATTTTATTTGAATCCGATGCCAAATTTGAACGTATGCAGGAATTTTTAGACCGCAAGAATAAGCGATAAAAACTGGAGTCAGGAGAAAATACAATGAGTGAAACCGCAGAGTCACCAACCACAGCGAAGAGCTTCCCAGATCGGGTCGGTGTCATGGGAGGCGGACGAATGGGTGCAGGGATTGCGCATGCATTTTTGTCCGCGGGCGCAACCGTCATAGTCGTCGACATTAATGATGATGCTTTAGAAGCTGCACGCAATCGCATCACCAAATCTGTTACCGGATCGATCGACCGTGGTGCTCCCGGAACCGCTGAGGAATGGATGCAGCGTGTACAGCTCAGTACGGATGCTGGCGATTTTGCTGACTGTCGTCTCGTTGTTGAAGCAGTGCCCGAGTCGATGGAGCTGAAAACTAAAGCCTTTAACGCGATTTCACAAGCAGCGCCCGAAGCTGTGATTGCTACTAACACGTCGTCGCTGTCAGTCACAGAACTTGCCGACGTGGTCACGAACGATGTGATCGGACTACATTTTTTCAATCCGGTACCAGCGTCAAAACTGGTAGAGGTCGTCGTCGCCAAGAGCACCCCAGAGAAACTGGTGAGTGATGCTCAAGAATGGGTAGAAGCCCTCGGTAAAACGCCAGTGGTGGTCAAAGATGCA
>NZ_MKXT01000085.1:2532-2996 GCF_001913985.1 Corynebacterium sp. S5S1 | reverse complement strand
GCTACAAATTCCCAGTAGGCCCACTAGAATTGACTGACATCGTCGGTTTGGATGTCCGATTGGGGATTGCGGAATATTTGGAAGAAACCCTGGGCAAGCGGTTCGCTCCACCGAAACTCATGCGGGAAATGGTGGAACGTGGTGAGCTCGGTCGAAAAGCAGGCAAAGGGTTCTACGATTACAGCAGTGATTCCCAATGTTAATTTCGGGGATCAACGATGGCATTGCTGATGCGCGCAGTGCACAATCGCTTGCCGACGTCGTCCGTGATGATGACTTCGTGGCTGCACATTGTTTTGCCCAGTTTGATTGCCGTTGCCGTTGCCGTTACCCAACCATTTCTTCCCGACGAATGATGGGTGGCATTAATGTCTACTCCAACGGCGACTTTGCCAAACCGCGAGGCGTGGATAACTGCGGCCCAAGAACCGACCGCTTCTGCGAAACACACCATGGCTCCGCCG
>NZ_MKXT01000085.1:421-2510 GCF_001913985.1 Corynebacterium sp. S5S1 | reverse complement strand
CAAGAACAATTTTCCATGTGGAATCTTCAGCCATCATAGGCTCCTTCAAAAATTCATAACAACGGTGGATCGTCACAACCACTATAGGGCTCTCACTAGAGATCGTTTCCCAGAATAGAAAGGACTACAAAATGACTACGACAACAGCAGATACCTCCACGCCGGAAGAAACGGCTCAGGTCGTACCAAGCTATCTCCGCGGCCAGTGGGTAACACCAGAAGACGTTTCTGATGCAACGCAAGTGCGAGATGCCGCGACCAGTGAGGTGGTCTGCCGGTTTAGCGCCAAAGGCTTGGATATTGCTTCCGCGGTGGATTATGCACGCGAAGTAGGCGCAAGTAACCTGCAAAAATACACGTTGCATGAGCGTGCGATGATGATTAAAGAGATGGGGCTTTACCTGAAAAAGCACCGGGATGAGTTAAACGCGCTCGCGCATAAAACCGGTGCGAATAAGCGGGACAATTTTGTTGACGTTGATGGTGGGATTACCACCGCGCTGGTTATTTCATCCAAAGCACGGAAAGAATTACCCAATTCTCAGGTCATCGTTGATGAGGCAGAACCGGAAGTGCTTTCGGCCGACGGCTCATTTTTGGGCACCCATATTTTCGTTCCGCAGCAGGGAATTGCCGTTCAGATCAACGCGTTTAACTTTCCGGTATGGGGGATGTTGGAAAAATTTGCTCCTGCTTTTATCGCGGGAGTTCCCACTATCGTCAAGCCGGGTACTCCTTCTGGGTACGTCACCCAGGCTTGTGTGAAGCTCATGGTTGAGTCCGGCATTTTGCCAGATGGTGCGCTTCAATTGATTTCGGGTTCGGCGCGGGATTTGCTGGATTATTTGGATTACCGGGACCAAGTGGCATTCACAGGGTCTGCAGCGACAGCGCAGAAATTACGTGCGCATCGCAATGTTTCCGAAAACGGTGTGCAGTTTAGTTCTGAGGCTGACTCGTTGAACGCGGCTATTTTGGGCGCGGATGTAGCTCCGGAAGATCCTGAGTTCGAGATCTTTATCAAGGCGGTCTTCGCCGAAATGACTGCAAAAGCTGGGCAGAAATGTACCGCCATCCGTCGTGTATTGGTGCCAAACCACTTGAAGGGNNNNGAAGGGTGCTGTTGCACAGGCATTGCGCGAGCGTTTAGTGGCGAAAGTGATTGCCGGAGACCCACGTGACGAGAATGCGACGATGGGGCCGTTGGTTTCTGTGGACCAGCGCGCTGATGTCGCGACGGCAGTGACTCGCTTGGTAGATGCCGGTGGACAGTTGGTCTGCGGTGGACCGGATGAATTAGACGGTGCATATTTTGCTCCTACGGTGCTCACCTTCGATGACGCTTATGCACCGGCCGTTCATGAAGTTGAGGCTTTTGGTCCCGTGGTTTCTATTGTTGGATATTCGGACACCGTGGAAGCGATTGAATTGGCTGCGCTTGGTCGAGGATCTTTGGTTGCCTCTGTGGTTACTCACGACCCAGAAATTGCTGCTGAGTTTGCTCGTGGGATCGGGGCGCACCATGGTCGATTGCATTTCCTTGACCGGGACGACGCGAAAACCTCGACTGGACATGGGGCTCCTCTGCCGAATTTGATTCACGGAGGGCCCGGTCGTGCTGGCGGCGGCGAAGAATTAGGTGGCGTGCGTTCCATCAAGCACCACATGCAGCGGGTTGCGATCCAAGGAACGCCTGATCACCTGACTGCCATTACCGGAATTTGGCATCGGGGAGCGAAGGTGAACAGTGTGTCACGGGAAGACGTGGAGTCCGGCCGCGGGGTGCATCCATTCCGGAAATCGATTGCGGAGCTAGAAATTGGTGACCAGTTTGTTTCCGATTTCCGTGAGGTGCGGTTGGAAGACATTATCGCGTTTGCAGATTCTACTGGTGATCAGTTCTATGCTCATACAGATGCGAAGGCTGCCGCAGCGAACCCGTTTTTCCCGAGCCAAGTAGCGCATGGCTACTTGCTGGTTTCTTGGGCAGCTGGATTGTTCGTGGAACCCGCGCCGGGCCCGGTGCTGGCTAATATTGGCTTGGAAAACCTGAAGTTTTTGACCCCGGTTCCTGCTGGTGATTCCATCA
>NZ_MKXT01000085.1:0-404 GCF_001913985.1 Corynebacterium sp. S5S1 | reverse complement strand
ACCGAAATTTATGGCGATGTTTATTGGGATGCGCAGTTGTTGAACCAGGATGGTGAGTTGTGTGCTTCCTATGATGTGCTTACTGGTGTGGAAAAGGAACACACTACTTTTGTGAATTGGGCCGACTAGTTCCGTGATTTTGCGCCTGGTTATTTAAAACGGCGGCTCGGCGTAAGACTTTTGCTGGGCAGCCGCCACCCAGGGGTCGCCTTCAACTGCGTGGTTAGCGGCTGAGCTCTGGTCTGCGCGCTCCCCGGTAACCTCTGGTTCGAGGTGTCGAATTGCAGTAATTGCTTCTTGGATTTTGTCGAAGTATTTCCGGCAGGCGGCAATCTTGATCACGCGGAAACTATCGTGATTCAGCATGCTCTGCAGCTTTAAGATATCGCTATACCAGAGCTGTT
>NZ_MKXT01000084.1:450-4363 GCF_001913985.1 Corynebacterium sp. S5S1 | reverse complement strand
GACGGTGATGTATGCCGACCGGAAAATCCGCAAGGAAATGACGGAAAACCGTAATACTTACGACGAAATCCAACAGCTGACGCAGATCATTAAGACCCGCGGCCGAGTGTCCTAAACCAGCCGCAACTACCACACCAGTAACCAGGCACTGACACGTTAGTAACGAGTTCGAGTGTCTGGTTTTCTTTATCCACAAGTTTCTCCACATCTGTGTAATTACACTGTTGTAATTCACTGTGTTTTTGTAACCTGCTACACAAAAACAAGGTGTGCACAAAATCTGACCAGTGTGAATGTTGCAGTGGAAGACTTGTGGACAAATACAATGAACTTGTGGAGAACCGGAATTACATGAGAGTTATCCACAATTACACCGATTTATCCACAGATTCTGCACACCCATTCACACACTCCAAAAAATAGCGCTGAGCAGACTAGATTCCCTGTTATTCACAGATCTCACAAAGCTTATTGCTATTACTATCTTTTTAACTTGGATTTCTATTAAGAAAAGGAGGGTGTGGAAGAACGAGGATTTTTAGTTTCCCACCCAAACCTCACCCCAAAACTCAGGCAAATGACATTGAGCAGAGATCGTAAATGACAGCACTGTAATTCCACCCACTGATTTAGTAGACCCTAAGTAACAGTCGTGTGATTCACCCGCCGATATTAGGCAACGCTAAATAACAAGAATTTCTTGGGTCGACTAGCTTCCCTCGCTCAAACACACTCGTTTGGGTGGTCACGAAATTCATGGGCTACGATCACTAGCTAGCTGCCATATTCGGGTAGTTTGGTAGAGACGTGGGTGAACTACACCAATTCCCAGCTTTAAGCTTGGGGTCGTACGAAGACAACCGGTAAAGAGAGCTTGATACCACCATGGATTCCTCCGCAGTATCGTTCCGTGTTGCCAAAGAAGACTTGGCAGACGCTGTCGCTTGGGTAGCAAAAAACCTGCCGTCGAAGGCAACCCAACCTGTCCTGCGCGCGATGCTGATTACTGCCGACGAATCCGGCTTGGAATTATCAGGTTTTGATTACGAAGTATCGACCAAGATCAAGCTTCCAGCAGAGGTAGAAATCGAAGGCACCATCGCGGTGGCAGGTAAATTGCTGGCAGATATCGTGGCCAGCTTGGCTAATAAGCCGGTTGAACTAAAGGTGGACAATTCCACCGCTTTAGTGCGCTGTGGTTCTTCCCGCTTTGAACTACCGCTGATCCCGCTCGATGATTACCCACAGTTGCCGGAGTTGCCACAGGTAACCGGTAGTTTGAACCCCGCGCTGTTTACCGACGCCGTCACGCAGGTTGCTTCCGCCGCTGGTCGTGATGACACTTTGCCGATGCTCACTGGCGTAAATTTCGCAATTAATGGCTCGAATATCAAGCTTGCCGCCACCGACCGCTTCCGCTTGGCAATCCGTCAGTTGACTTGGGATCCAGCTAGCGAGAACGTCTCGGCAAAACTGTTGGTGCCAGCAAAGACACTGCAGGAAAATGCGCGGAGTTTGGATACCAGCCTGGACCAGCCGGTACAGATCGCGGTGGGTGCTGGCGACAACGTCGGTACCGAAGGCCTGTTTGGTTTGCACTCGCACAACCGCGAGACCACCACGCGCATGTTGGAT
Source organism: Corynebacterium sp. S5S1 (assembly GCF_001913985.1). Lineage (NCBI taxonomy): Bacteria > Bacillati > Actinomycetota > Actinomycetes > Mycobacteriales > Corynebacteriaceae > Corynebacterium > Corynebacterium sp. S5S1. The sequence goes on along the minus strand of NZ_MKXT01000084.1, from coordinate 2,728 downwards.
GCAGAATTCCCGAATATCGAACCGCTGTTGCCAAAAACCCACAGCTGTGTCGCTAGTGTTGATATCGCACCACTGCAAGAAGGTGCAGAATCCGGCCACGCGGAAGAAGCCGTGCCCTGCGAGTTCTCCGGCCGCGACGAACTCATCATCGCGTTCAACCCGGGTTATCTGAAAGACGGCTTGTCCGTCGTGCGCACCGAAAAAGTCTTTTTCGGGTTCACGGAATCGTCGCGTCCGGCGATCTTGTTGCCGCAGCCAGAGCAGATGCCGGAGGCTAACGAGGACGGGCAGTTCCCAAGCCCAGAGTCTGAGTTCACTTACCTGCTGATGCCGGTTCGTTTGCCTGGGTAATGTATCTCCAGAACCTGCAGCTTCGTGATTTCCGCTCCTGGCCGGAATTCTCCCTGCGGTTTGCGCCGGGCATCAGCTATCTTGCGCACCTGGGATCTCACCGGGTGGCCACCGATGCACCGCTGATCCGTATCGGCCAGGATAATGCCCGGATTTCGGCGAGTATCATCAACCAGGGCCGTGAGCTCACAGCGCATTTGCTGGTTAAAGCCAGCGGAAGTAATAGCGCGCAAATCAACCGCACTCGGTTGAAATCGCCTCGCGAACTGCTTGGCGTGGCAAAAACCGTGCTGTTTTCACCGGAAGACCTGGCTTTGTTGCGCGGCGAACCGGGGGAGCGGCGTCGTTATCTCGACAGCATCCTCGCTAGCCGCACCCCGCGGATCGCGGGCGTGAAAGCCGATTATGACAAAGTCTTACGCCAGCGCAACGCCTTGTTGAAATCCGCCAGTGCTGCATTACGGCGGGGCTATCGTGACGACGATTCCGCTGCTGCGTTGTCCACCCTTGATGCTTGGGATAATCGCTTGGCTGGTGTGGGCGCGCAGCTGATTGCTGCCCGTATTGAGCTGGTCGACGAGCTGAAAACGCAGGTACGCACGGCCTATGCAGCTATTGCTCCGGAATCCCGCCCGGCGGACGTCGCCTATATCTCCACGCTGGATACCGTGGCTGAGGCCAATTATTCCGGCAGTTCCGCAGATTCTGGAACCTCAGCAGCGACGCCACCCCGCCGCATCACCGACGCGTATTACCGCGATGACCAGGGCCGCGTGCAGGTGGAACTCGTGGAAGCCGCAATGCTGGGGGCATTAGGGCACGTGCGCGAGAAGGAGATTGAACGCGGCGTTAGCCTCGTCGGCCCGCATCGCGATGATATGGAGGCACTGCTGGGGGCCAGCCCGGCAAAGGGTTTTGCTTCGCATGGCGAGACCTGGTCTTATGCCATCGCGTTGCGCTGGTCGGAGTTTGAGATTCTGCGGCAATCCGGCACTGATCCGATTCTGATCTTGGATGATGTCTTTGCTGAACTCGATGTGAAGCGCCGTCGGCACCTGGTGCAGCTTGCGAGTTCAGTCGAGCAGGTGTTGATCACCGCGGCGGTAGAAGAAGACATTCCCGACGAGTTGGAGCCCAATTCCGTGGTGCACATCGGCGTCCACGATTCCACCACCGAATCCGGTGAGTATTCCCGAGTGTCGTTCATCGATGCTGCTGGTGGGGCATGACGATGAGCATCCCGGAAGAGAGCCCAGCCCCAAACCAGCAAAGCCAGAAAAACCAGCCCGATTCTCAGCCGCGCGATCTTGTCGACGCCACCTTCGCCGCACTCCGCGAGGCCGCGGCACAACGCGGATCCGCGCCACCACTGGGTACCTCGCAGACCGAGGCGCAAAGTTTTTTGCGTAGTCGTCGGCAAGCGCGAGCTCACCGGGCTCGGAATTCACGTCTGTCGGCAGCCACTGCGCCATTCGGCCCCAGCACTAATACTCCCGGCACTTCTCACGCCCCCGGCACATTGAACTGGGGAAAATACCGGCAGTCCGGCCCCGATGGCAGGCGTCCGCGCAGGCAACTCAACCTGCCGTCGGCTGGCGCGGTGCTGAACAAGGAGATCACCTCCCGCGGTTGGGAGAAAAACCTGGCCTCTGGGTGGGTGACTGGGCACTGGGAGCAGCTGGTGGGCGAGAAGATCGCGCAGCACACCAAGGTAGAGATGGTGAAAGATACGGCGTTGTTCATCACCTGTGATTCCACCGCATGGGCGACGAACCTGCGGTATATGCAGCGGGAGATTCTGCGTTCGATCCGCGAGAAAGCTGGCCCAGACGTGATCACGGAGCTGAAGATTTTCGGCCCGCAGGCTCCGAATTGGCGCAAGGGCAAGCTGCACGTGAAAGGCCGCGGACCGCGCGATACTTATGGT
>NZ_MKXT01000084.1:0-426 GCF_001913985.1 Corynebacterium sp. S5S1 | reverse complement strand
CTGATCAGTTGCAGCGGCGGTACTGGCTTACTACCGGCTTACTCCCGGTTTATGGCAGGGTGTGCCTGCGGCTTAGCTCCACCCGGGCGGGGTGGCTGGGTGTAAGATTGGAATGTCGAAGATTTCCTCTTTAAGGAGTGCTAGTTTCACGTGGCTAACGCGCAACCGAATTATGACGCTTCATCAATTACCATCCTGGAGGGCCTGGAAGCGGTCCGTAAGCGCCCCGGTATGTATATCGGTTCTACCGGCGTGCGCGGCCTGCACTACCTGATTTGGGAGGTTGTTGATAACTCGGTCGACGAGGCCATGGCGGGTTATGCCTCCAAGGTGGAGGTCCGCTTGCTTGCCGACGGCGGCGTGCAGGTTACTGACGATGGCCGTGGTATTCCGGTCTCGATGCATGCCTCGGGCGCGCCCACGGTG
>NZ_MKXT01000003.1:0-118196 GCF_001913985.1 Corynebacterium sp. S5S1 | reverse complement strand
GGCTGCGTTTTCCCTCCGGATAAGTGAAATAATCCTAATATCAGCAGGCCAGACGGGCTAAACATATAACTTCACCAACACATCCTGTCGTTTAGGCCAATTTAAACCGGTGTGGACTTTGGGGAGGGCCGTAGGCCGCGCTGATAGCCGGGATTTAACCTGGGGACACTCGCTTGTCCGCGTAGCGTAGGGCATGGCAGATCGTCGACGTGTGAAGTGCCACTAAGGAGGCCCTAGTCGGGCTTGCGGCCATGGGGTCCCACCCTCACCTCTGCGGCGGCGGGACTTTTGATCCGCGGCCGAGTGAATCCCATTATTTCTACGGCGTTGGTACCCGTCGTTGGTGCCTTGATACGGGGATTTGGTCTAGGTGAAATAGCTGACTTTTCAGCGAGGGCTTAAAATCCTTCATCAGCGTGTTGGTGATGACCGTTGTGGGACAAGGCAGTTTTGGGCCCTGCTTTTTGTAAAGATAGGTGTCGCTGTTTCAAGCGCGGCCCACCGGATTCTGTTCTATCTAACTTTCCTGGGGTGGGAAATTTCTGGGGTCGAGGTTGTACCTGACTTGACCTTCAATTGGTACCGCGTATTCGTCGTCCTTAGCGTACCTCTCTCGCCAACGAATGTTATGGATTGCTTGTGAGAGTACTGTGTCGGGATGTACACCTATAGCTTCGCAGATAAGTACATATTCGTGGAGGTTGGGGCTTGACTCTCCACGCAGGTAACGGCTGGTTTGGCTGGGGGATATTTCTGCTAGGCGGGATACTTGTCGTTGTGACATGCGTCGGCGTGCAAGGTGTTCTCGCAATAGGGAGGCTACCTCGCGGGAAACTTTGTCGGGTGTCTTTCTGGGTCCACTACTCATATCGCAATCCTAGCCTTGCAGCGATTTGATGTGCCAGTTATGAAGTATTGTACCCATTTAGGAGTGCTGGACCTTATCATGGAAAATGACGTAACTGGTGAGAATTGGCAGCCGCAGGCTGCATGATTGTGGGAGTGGTGGTCGGAATAGATTTGGTGGTAGATGAGCTGATCTAGCTTGCGTTGTGCAGCGGGAGTACTACAGGTGTCGCCATTAAGGGGGTGGACTTATCGTAAACGCAATTTTGTTAAGGGGGGTAGGCGGAGTGTGTGCCCACACTGTGCCCACATCTTTGCGCATTAGTGCCACTATCTGCGCGTGTGACCAGGCAGTTCCCTATATGGAAAAACCCCTGCTCGCCAGCTAAAGTTGCTGGTCATAGCAGGGGCTTGCCCGTATCTGTCGGGATAACAGGATTTGAACCTGCGACCTCTTCGTCCCGAACGAAGCGCGCTACCAACCTGCGCCATATCCCGGCGTTCCGCCTTGAAAAGCGGTACTTGGATACTTTAACGCAAGCTGAGCATAATCAACAAAACGGCAGGTGGCTGGGTTTAGTCCACCTCGGTGATTTTCAGCAGCGTGGCGGAAGGGCGGCAGAAGATACGCACTGGGGCGAATTTGGAGGTGCCCAGGCCATTGGAGACATGCATCTTCATCGGTCCGAAGTCGTGGAGGCCCTGCACGCGCTCGCGGTCGATGCCGCAATTGGTCACCAGCGCACGGGAGCCGGGCAGGCAGATCTGGCCGCCGTGGGTGTGGCCGGATAGGGAAAGCTGGTAGCCATCGGCTGCGAACTTTTCCAGCACGCGGGGCTCGGGGGCGTGGAGGAGTGCCAGGGACAAGTCGGCGTTCTCGTTGGGCGGGCCGGCGATTTCGGAATAGTCATCTAGATCGTGGTGTGGATCGTCCACGCCGGCGGCGGCAAGGCGGACATTGCCCACCTTGAATTCATGCCGTGCCTGGTTGGCATCGCGCCAACCGTGCTCCATAAAAGCGGCGCGCATACCTCGCCACGGCAAATCCACGTAGGAAGGTTCGCGCTTTTTGCCCAGCAGGTACTTGAAGGGATTGACCGGATGCGGTGCCCAGTAGTCATTGGTGCCGAAGACGAAGAGGCCGGGGCGGGCCAGCAACGGGCCGAGAGCGCGCAACGTATCGGGAACGGCCTGTTGATCGGAGAGATTATCGCCGGTGTTGACCACGAGGTCCGGCTCCAGGGCATCGAGGGCAGAAACCCAGGCAATCTTGGTCTCCTGGCCGGGGATCATATGCAGATCGGACAGGTGCAGCAACCGAAATTCCGGCTTGCCGCGCAGCGTGCCCTTGGGCAGGAGGGGGAGCGTATATTCCTTGAGCTCGAATTTGGTCAGTTCGCTATAGCCCCATGCCGCGGCGCCCAGGCCGGCAGCGGTGAGGCCGCCAAGAATACGTAAAAGGTTCACGGCTACCACACTACCTGGCGTACATTGATAGGCATGAGCGAGCTAAAACAAACCATCCGTGCAGATCTGAAAACCGCAATGAAGGCGAAAGAGAAGCAGCGCACCAGCGCCATCCGCGCCTTGCTGGCCGCCATCCAGGCCGAGGAGACCAATGGCTCCCGGCATGAGCTGGAGGACGCCGATATCCTCAAGGTGATTGCGCGCGAGATTAAAAAGCGCCGCGAGTCCGCCGAGGTCTATGAGGACAACGGCCGTCCGGAGCTGGCGGAAGCCGAGCTTGCCGAGGTCCCCTTCTTCGAGGCCTACCAACCCCGCCAGCTGGACGAATCCGAGCTTAAGGCCCTAGTGAAGGAATCAATCGCAGAGGTTGAGGCCGAAAACGGCGAAGCACCCACCATGAAGCAGATGGGTGCAGTAATGAAGGCGGCCAATGCCAAGGCCGCCGGCCAGGCGGATGGCAAGCGCCTGTCCGCCGAGGTTAAGTCCCAGCTGAGCTAAAGCGGGCCAGACCGCAACGGGCGAGGCTTAGCGGCCGAGCAGACTGCGGACGTCGTTGGCAAAGTTATCGATGTCCTCTTGGCGGATGCCAAAGTCTTCCGGCGAGAACCCGCCGCCGGTACCGGTACCGCCACCGCCGTTGCCCGTTCCGCCGCCTGTGCCGCCAGTCGAGCGGCCAGGGCTCGTAGCACCGTCGGCATTATCGCCGCCGGTGCTATTTTGCGCGCCGGTGGAGTCAGCGTCGGCCACGCCGGAGGAGGGGGATTGGGAGGCCCCGGCGCCGTCGGAAAGCTGCAGCGTAATCTCCGCACCCTTCTTCTTGCCGTCCTTGCCGGTAATCGCGCGAACCACGCGGCCATAAGGAACATTGCCGCCGATGACCCGGGAGGTCTTGACCACGTAGCCCTTGGACTCCAAGGTCTGGCGGGCCTCGGCCTCGGACTTGCCGCGCAGGCTATCAAGGGTCTTATCGGCCGTGGTGCCGTTGTCGTACTTCTTGTTGTAATTCGGCAGTCCGGCCTTGGTGGCTATCGGCAGCTGCGTAGCCATGCTGAAGAAGGTCTGCGCCGGCTCCAAGCCGCCGTAGAGGTTGCCCCAACCCGCGCACTGGCGCACCGGCCCGGTACACAGCGGGACGGTGGAGGTGCCATCGTTATAGATATACGGCGCGGCGGAAATGCCCTGGTTGAATCCTAAGAATGCGGAGGACTGGTTGGACTCGGTGGTACCGGTCTTGGCCGCGATCGGGCTGGAGTAACCTGCCGCCTGGGCGGCATTCTTGGCCGTGCCTTGCTTGGCGTCCTCGGACAAGGCATTGCTCATCGCGCGGGCTACGTCCTTATCAACGGCCTGCTCACACGGGGTTTCCTTGAGGTAGACCTCGTTGCCTTCCTTATCCGTGACCTGGGAGATGGGGTTAGGCTCGCACCACCTGCCATCTGCGGCCAGCGTGGCGCCGACATTGGAAAGCTCCAGCGGGTTGATCGGGTCCGGGCCCAAGGTGAAGGAGCCGGAGTTGGCGTCCTTGGTGTGCTGGGCAATCGAGGTGTCCTTATCAAAGCTGCCCTTGTCGTCGTAGGAGCGCAGGCCCAAACGCACGGCCATATCGACGATGGGTGCCACGCCTACCTGCTCCGTGAGCTTGATAAACGGCGTATTGGGGGAGTGTGCCAGCGCTTCCTGCAGCGTCATCGTGGCCTTATAGGCACCAGCGTTTTCCACGCAGTAGCGGTCCGCCGGGCAGCCGGCGGCGCCACCATGGCCTAGGCCCTCCGCCTCGTAGCGGGTCGGCACATCCACGGTGTTTTTGATGCCATAGCCCGCTTCGAGCGCAGCCGCGGCGGTAAAGACCTTAAAGACGGAACCAGCACCGTTGCCCACCAAGGAGTAGGGCTGTGGCAGGATGGTCTCATTTTTATCTAGGTCCAGGCCGTAATCGCGCGAGGAGACCATGGCCAGCACCTTGCGGTCCGACCTGCCAGGCTTGATGACGTTCATGACTTCAGCCACGCCCTGGGCATCCGGATTGGTGTGGCTTTGTACGGACTCGAGGGCCTTGTCCTGCACCGTTGGGTCCAGCGTGGTTTTGATGGTGTAGCCACCGCGCGCCAGCTGCTCCTCGCTAATGCCCTTCTTATCCAGGTATTTCAGCACATAATCACAGAAGAAACCGCGGTCACCGGCGCCGATGCAGCCATTGGCTAGCGTTTTGGGCTTCTTTCCGACGCCCAGCTTCTCCCCCTTATACTTATCCGCTTCCTGCTGCTTGATATGGCCGTTATCCGCCATGGATTGCAGGACCAGGTTGCGCCGGTCGGTTACTTCCTCAGCGTTGGTATAGGGATTGAGGCGCTCAGAGGATTGGACCATGCCAGCCAGCATCGCTGCCTGCGGCACCGTGAGTTCAGAAGCGTGCGTGCCGAAGTAAGTGCGGGCCGCCGCTTCGACGCCATAGGCATGGTTACCAAAAGACACCAGGTTGAGATAGTTGGTGAGGATGTCATCCTTATCCAATTCTGCATCCATCTTGGTGGCCATGCGCATCTCGCGCAGCTTGCGGGTCACGGATTGCTCGGTGGCCGCGGCGCGTTCTTCATCGGTGGTGGCAGAGACCAGCAATAGGTAGTTCTTCACGTACTGCTGATCGATGGTGGAGGCGCCCTGGGAAACGCCGCCCGAGGTTAGGTTGGTCCACAGTGCGCGGAAATTGCCCTGGAAGTCCACGCCCTCGTGATCATAAAAGCGCTCGTCCTCAATGGAGACGATGGCGTTTTTCATGGCTTGAGAAATCTTCTTGCTCTCCACCGGGTGGCGGCGTTGGCTGAAGATGTAGGCCATGTCCTTGCCCTTGGCGTCTTTGATCGTGGTGACGCCTGGGATATTACCGGCAGTCAGATCTTGCAGGTCAGATTGCATGGTTTCGTTAGTACGGGCAATCGCCACTCCGGAAATGCCCGCAAAGGGGGCAAGAGCCAGGGCGATGAGCGCGCCTACCAAGACCGTAGACAGGGCTATCTTGGCCAAAGATTTGATGACAGTCACGCCCCATACACTACGTGGTCGCCCTCGGTAGGTGGAAGATCACTCGCACCCCCTAAAGTGTGACGTGTTAGACAATCTTCTACCTAGATGAATAGACTCAGATGCGTTACATAGTATTCCGTCTGGGAAGGAGAACACTCACCCATGACCGTTCGTGTGAAGACTGCTGGAATGTCTAATACAGCCCGAAATCCCGAGCGTGGTGAGTGGGTCACCCAGGCCAAATGCCGCAAGGGTGACCCGGATGCCCTCTTTGTGCGCGGTGCAGAACAGCGCAAGGCGGCCGTCATTTGCCGCCACTGCCCGGTGCTGACCGAATGCCGCGCTGACGCCCTGGATAATCGCGTCGAGTTCGGTGTTTGGGGCGGGCTGACCGAGCGCCAGCGCCGTGCCCTGCTGCGCAAGAACCCCCACATCACGGATTGGGCTCACTACTTGGCCCAAGGCGGCGAGCTCGTCGGAATTTAAGAATTTAGACGGCGTGGGGCGTATTTAATAGTTAGAATGGATCCCATGACTAAATGGGAATACGCAACCGCACCTGTCCTCACCCACGCCACCAAACAGATCCTCGATTCTTGGGGCGAAGATGGCTGGGAACTGGTCACCGTCACTCCGGGTCCTAACCCGGAAAACGTCGTGGCCTACTTCAAGCGCGAGGTGGCAGAGTAAATGGGCTTTCATGCTCGCTTGCTAGAGCTGGGGTACGAGTTACCGGGCGTCGCTAAGCCGCTAGCGTCCTACGTGCCGGCCGTGCGCGTGGGTGATCAGGTCTGGACCTCTGGCCAGCTTCCCCTCGTGGAAGGTGCCTTGCCGCTGACCGGCAAGGTTGGCGCCGAACTCACCACGGAACAAGCCCAGGAACAGGCACGCATCGCGGCGCTGAATGCGCTCGCCGCTATCGATGCCGAAGTTGGCCTGGACAATGTCTCCCGCGTGGTAAAAATCGTGGGGTTTGTGGCCTCGGATCCGGCCTATGCAGACCAGCCGGTAGTTATCAATGGTGCCTCCGATTTCATCGGTGAGGTCTTCGGGGATGCTGGAAAGCATGCTCGCTCCGCTGTGGGCGTAGCTGCGTTGCCTAAAAACGCCCCGGTAGAGATCGAACTAATCGTAGAAATTGCTGCTTGATCGGATAGGCTAGTAACTATGGAGCACCCCGCATATAGTCAATTGCGTCCCGTCAGCCAATCCGTTGGCGTAGTCCTTTGTGATAACCCCAGCTACACCGCCCTAGAGGGTACGAATACGTGGATTATTCGCGCCACTGAAGACTCTCGGGCGATCGTCGTGGATCCGGGTCCTGAGGATGAAGGCCATCTCAACGTTGTGCACCGCAACGCAGGTGAGGTGGCTTTGATTGTGATTACCCACCGCCATGATGACCACGCTTCGGGCGCACAACGCTTGCGGCAGATGACCGGCGCCCCCATCCGCGCCTTCGATCCGAGCTACTGCAATGGTGCTGAGGCTCTCCAGGATGGTGAGCACATCTCCCTCGATGGCATCACCCCAAGTCTCGAGGTCGTGCACACCCCAGGCCATACCGCGGATTCCACCTGCTTCTTTGTGTGGAGCGGGGAGGTAGGAAATTCCCGCCTCGAGGGCATTATCTCTGGTGACACTATCGCCGGCCGCCACACCGTTCTCCTTTCGGAGACGGACGGTAACTTGGCCGATTACCTGCACACCCTCGACACCTTGGAAGAGCGCGGTAAGGATATTGCGCTGTTTCCAGGACACGGTCCGGACTTGGATGACACCTCTCAGGTGGCCCGCAAGTACATTGACCGCCGCCACTACCGTCTTGACCAGATTAAAGAGATCCGCTCCCGCCTAGGCGAGGATGTGGATTTGAATACCCTGGTCAACGAGATGTATGACGATGTGGACCCGGTGCTGCGCCACGCTGCGGAGCAGTCCACGCGCACCGCGCTGAAGTACTTGGACGGTGAGGCTAAATAAGCCTATCTTCATTCGCCCCTCTTCCTCATTTGGTGGGAAGAGGGGCTTAATTGTGCTGTGGGCCTGAGGCAGGAGGCGCGCAGGGTCGACGTACGGCCGCGGTATGGTCTCCAAGCGATGCAGTGTGGAGTCTACCGTGGTCACAAGTGCGGTGCGTAACTGGTTAAAGGAGGCAAACCCAACGAGACCCCGCCGAAGCGGGGTAGCGGGCTGGCGCGGTCTTAGCGAGCGCGGCGGGCGAGGTGCTCGGTATCGACGATGAGCACGGATTTGCCTTCGAGGCGGATCCAACCGCGGTGCGCGAAGGTGGCCAGCGCCTTGTTGACGGTCTCGCGGGAAGCGCCCACCAGCTGGGCAATCTCTTCCTGGGTGAGGTCATGGTTCACGCGCAGGGCACTGCCTTCCTGAACACCGAAGCGGTTAGCCAGCTGCAACAAGGTCTTTGCCACGCGGCCCGGAACGTCGGTAAAGATGAGGTCAGCCAGGTTGGCGTTGGTGCGGCGCAGGCGGCGAGCCAGCACGCGCAGCAGCTGCTGGGCGATTTCGGGGTGGTCACCAACCCACTTCTTGAGCAGCTCGGAGTTCATGGTGGCGGCCTGAACCTCGGTCACGCACACTGCGGAGGAGGTGCGCGGGCCCGGATCGAAGATGGACAGCTCGCCAAACATATCGGATGGGCCCATGACCGTCAGCAGGTTTTCGCGGCCATCCGGGGCGTGGCGGGCGAGCTTAATCTTGCCCGAGGTGATGATGTACAAGCGATCACCAGGCTCGCCTTCGTCGAAGATGGTGGTTCCGCGCGGGTAGCGCACGGTCTCCATCTGCTCGATTAGGTGCTGCACTGCAACGGGATCAACGCCTTGGAAGATTCCGGCGCGGGAGAGGATGTCCTGTACGCCTTCCACGTTTTACTCCTTGGATGTCGACTGCGAAAGTCCATAGATGAGCCTGTGCCACATCTGGGTGCGGTCTTTCATGCACTCGACAATGCGGAACAAGCGGGGTCACTGTATAACGCGTTTCATCTTACAGTGTAATTGGTCACTTTTGGTACTTCAGTGAATTTTTGTCACACTATAGAAACTCTACTCGTGCTAGTGCACGGTTCAGGCCAGCAGTTTTGCCGCCTAGTCAGCAAAAACGACTGCCTCGAGCTTTTCCATCAGGAGGGCGAAAAGGGCGATGGCAAGTGGTACCAGAATCACGAGTGAAATCATGTTTTCCTAGTCTACTAAGCTAAACCCCATGAATTCAGCACTGTCAGCGGCCAGCGCGCCGGAGCTGCGCGCACCGGAGGTAAATCGGCGTTTGGCGCAGGAGTATCCGGATGCACGGTGTGCCTTGGATTATGAATCCCCGCTGCAGCTGCTCATTGCCACCGTTCTTTCCGCGCAATGCACGGATGAGCGGGTGAATTCGGTGACCCCTGAACTCTTTGCCCGCTACCCAGAGGCGGCGGATTATGCGGCTGCGCAGCGCTCGGACTTGGAGAGAATCCTGAGGCCGTTGGGCTTTCAGCGCGCTAAGGCGGGGCACCTTTTGGGCATTGGGGAGAAGTTGGTGGCAGATTTTCAAGGCGAGGTCCCGCGTACGGTCAAGGAACTGACCAGTCTGCCCGGTGTTGGTCGCAAGACCGCGCTGGTGGTGCTCGGAAACGCCTTCGGGATCCCCGGACTGACCGTGGATACGCACTTCGGGCGCCTCATGCAGCGGCTCGGGCTGACGGGGGAGTCGACGCCGGTCAAGATTGAGCGGGACATCGCTAAGATCGTGCCGGAAGAAGAGTGGACGATGTTTTCACACCGTGTCATCTTCCACGGGCGCCAGGTATGTCATGCGCGCACGACGGAGTGCGATGCATGCGTTCTGTGGGATATGTGTCCAGCCGCTCGTGGGCGCTAGGCTAACGGTATGAAGAACTACGTCCTTGGCACGGTGATCGCCGCGATCCTCATTGCCGTCATTGCGGTAGCTGGGGTCTCGCAGTTGCGGGGTGGGGACGGATCCGAGGAGGCGTCGCCAAGCGAGGCTTCCCAGCAAGAAGTCCCGCAGCGCCCGGACTGCCCGGCCGGCACCGTGGCAGGAGTAAGGCTGGAGTGCCTAGGCGGTGCGGCCACCGGAAAGCCCGCCGATGAGGGCGTAGCCGTGGTTAACGTGTGGGCGTGGTGGTGCGAGCCGTGCCGCGCGGAACTTCCCTACCTGCAGGATGTGGCGGACGCGCATCCGGACTGGCAGGTCGTGGGTGTGCACGCGGATAAAAACGCAGGAAATGGCGCGGCCTTTTTGAATGACTTGGGCGTGGAGTTGCCGAGCTTCCAGGATTCGGATAATAAGTTTGCCGGTGAGTTGGGCCTGCCGGGCGTGGTGCCGGTGACGGTGGTGCTCAAGGACGGTGAGGTGCGCAAGCAATTTGCGCAGCCGTTTAGCTCCGCAGCGGAGATTGAGAAGGCCGTGGAGGAGGCGATTGCGGCATGAGTCAACTCCTTCCCGAGCACACACCAGAATGGCTCAAGCCGGCGCTAGGCGTAGACCCCAGCCAGGTGCAAGAGCTCATTGGCAACCGCCAGGCTTCGTCCCTTAACGGCACCAATGCGCAGGTGCCGGTCAAGCGGGAAGCGGCCGTGCTCATGCTGCTGAGCGGTGAGAGTGCGGAAGAGGCCAGCATTTTGCTCACGCATCGCTCGCCGTCCATGCGCTCGCACTCGGGCCAGATAGCCTTTCCCGGCGGCCGCCGGGATCCCGCCGATATCTCCCTGGTGGATACCGCGCTGCGGGAAGCCTGGGAGGAAACGGATCTGCAGCGCAACTCCGTGACCCCGCTGGAGCAGTGGGAGCAGCTGCATATCCGCGCCACCGGCAATCCGGTGAGCCCCATTTTGGCGCATTGGGCCCAGCCGGGGGAGGTCTATCCCGCCAGCCCCGATGAAACCGATGACGTGTTTTTCGTGCCTATCCGGGAGTTGGTCGATCCGCACAACCGCTTCATGGTGGGCTTTAGAAAGTGGCAAGGACCAGCATTTCACGCCAATGGCTACGTCATTTGGGGCTTTACCGCCGGCGTGCTCTCGGCACTATTGCAGCACGCCGGGTGGAGCATACCGTGGGATAACAATTCAGTCATGGACCTGCGTGACTCCCTCACAAACTCCCGCAATAATGAGAAGATGTCCTAACCGCTGGTACCGCGGTATGTATACGTCTTAAACCCCAGATAGAAAGAACCCATAGCCATGACCCCTGCGCTCATCGTTGACGGCCTGATTGTGGTCGCCGTCCTCATAGCGCTCCTGAGCGGGTGGCGCAATGGCGCCCTCGCGGCGGTATTGGCCTCCATTGGTGTGGGCGCTGGGGTAGTGCTAGGCATTGCCGTGGCCCCGGCCGCTTTGCGCCTGGTGGATCAGCCATCGTTGCGCTTGCTGCTATTGGTGGGAGTCCTGGTGCTTTTTGTGGGCATCGGGCAGCTCATCGGATCCTCGTTGGGCAGCAGCGTGCGCGATCGCATGAAGGCGCGCAAGACGCAGCGCCTCGATTCCGCCGTGGGCGCGATTTTCCAGGCCTTTGCCGCCTTGGTAGTTATGTGGCTCATTTCTATCCCCGTGGCCACCAACCTAGGCGGTGCAGCTGGTGAGGGCCTGCGCGATTCCCGCATCTTGGGCAACCTTAATTCGGCCGCGCCAGCGCGGGTAGCGGCGCTGCCCAATGGCGTGGCGGCGATGCTCAATGAGTCCGGCCTGCCGCCGCTAGTCTCGCCGTGGCAAAACTCGATGAGCACCGAGGAAGTAGAAGAGCCGGACCCAGACGTGCAGGATCCGGAGCTGGTACGCCGCATGCGGCCCTCCATCATTCACGTGCTTGGCGACGCCGAAGAGTGCTCCCGCCGCCTCATGGGTTCCGGCTTCGTGGCGGCCGATGACTACGTGATCACCAATGCCCACGTAGTAGCCGGCACACAGACCGTGCGCCTTGATACAAAGCTGGGGCTTAAGGACGCGACCGTGGTCTACTACAACCCGGATGTGGATGTGGCGGTGCTGCACTCGCGCGACCTAGGCATCGATCCGCTGCCGTGGGCCCAGACCCCGGCCCAAACGGGCGATGATGCCATGGTCATGGGCTTCCCGCACTCCGGGCCTTTCGACGCCGAGATGGCGCGCGTGCGCGATCGCATCACCATTTCCGGCCCGGATATCTATTCGCATGGGAATGTGGAGCGCGATTCCTACACCGTGCGCGGCAAGGTTCAACAAGGAAATTCCGGCGGGCCGCTAGTCAACACGGCCGGCGAGGTTCTCGGCGTGGTCTTCGGTGCCTCGGTGGATGATTCCGAGACGGGCTATGCCTTAACCGCTGATGAGGTCAATGCCCAGATCGGAGACATCACGCAGCTTACCCACCCGGTAGATACCGGTGAGTGCGTGGCGCACTAGCTATGTTCTTGTAGCCACGCCGCCAGCGTGGCAACGAAATCCGCTGGTGCTTCCAGGTACGGAAGGTTCTTCGCGCCGGGGACGGTCGTGGCGGTAAATCCGCGGCGGGCGCGCAGAGCGGCGCGGCGGACCACGGGGTTCCACAGTCGCTGCTGGGCGTGGATGAAGAGCACGGGTCGTTCTACTGCTAGTTCCACCCAGTTCAAGGGGACCACGGCGGTGCGCATGCGGTGGTTCCACAAGATTCCGCGGCGGACGCTGCTGATGCGGGAGGCGCGCAGGCGGAGATCGAGGATGCGGTCTAGGGTGGCGTCGGCAAGCGAAGGCCCCGTATCCAGCTCCAGCTCCTTGCGGTAGGCACGCGGGCTAAGCAGTAGGTTGTGGGCGCGGGTGACGCGGGGCAGGCGGCATAGCAGTGAGCGCAGGTTAATCCACCCGAAATCCCACGGCCGGGCGGCAATCGCGCGGCGCAGATCCACCGGGTGCGCGGCGGAAATGGAAACCAAGCCGCGCACCCGCTCGGGGCGCTCAGCAGCCAAGCACCAGGCCACCGCGCCGCCCGTATCGGCACCCACCACAAAGGCGTCGTCATGGCCCAAGGACTGAATGAGACCGCTAATATCGCCCACCAAGGTGCGGATATCCTGCCCCGCATCAATGGGCGGCTTATCGGACATGCCAAACCCCCGCATGTCCACGGCCGCGACATGGAATCCGCGCTGCGCAAGCGGCGCAATGACGTCCTGATAATCGAACCACCCGCCAAAAGCGCCGTGGATAAGCACCACGAGTGGCTGCGTGCTATCGCCCGCCGTGGCGACGTGCAAGCGGATGCCGCGGGTATGGACGAACTCATGCGCATAAGGTCCATCCAGCTCCACCGTTGAGGGAGGCAGGGGTGCGAAGGCCATGGTGCCGCCTTTCTATATTTGGGGCAGAAACGGTAGAGAAAAGGGGAGGAAGTACACAAAATCCGCCCCAGGCTAGCTAGGGCGGATAGAGGGGTGCACGTACGCGTGGCGCCTGCCGGTTTAGGTGTAGAGGCCGTGGGTGTTCTTACGGTCCAGGGACTTCTGCGCCTTGCCCGGAACCAGGTTCTTGAGCTCCTTGGTGGAGTCAATGGTCTTCTGCGGGGCCTTGACCTGCTTGACATTCTTCAGGCCAACGAAGGCCAGGATGCCAGCGAGGACGATCATGATCAGGAAGACGATCAGGAAAGCTGCCCAGCGGTCCAGCCAGACGGCGAGAAGCTCGGCCAGGAAGAAGAAAAAGAAGAAGGAGCTATACAGTGCGATGGTGCCTGCGCCGCCGAAGAGGCCTGCACCGACGCCGCCCTTCTTAGCGGACTCTGCCAGCTCGGTTTTGGCTAGCTCCACCTCGGAGCGCACGAGCTGGGACATCTGCTCGGTAGCGTTGGAGACCAGCTGGCCTACCGAGGTCTCAGACGAGGACGTATCCACGTCACTCAAAGGGATCGAGTTCACCTTCGGTGCAAATTGATCAGTACCGTCGGTAAAAAGTCCGTCGTTGCTCACGATTAATTCTCCTCGCGTTTATCTAAACCTTGTAATGTCCCCAATAATAATGGAATCACTATTATCCCATGGTGCCACGCATACTTAGGGACTTCCACGGCTATCCTAATGGATATGTCAGAAAATGACGCGTTATCCCCGCTGTTTCGCCTGCCGGGGGTGAAAGAAAGTGCAGAAAAGGCCGCCGCTGCCATCGCCCGCGCACACCGCCGACCTGCAGGATTGCGCAAGTTTGAGGTTATCTCTGCGGAGTCCCTCATGCGCGGCGCCCGAGCCAGCGTGGCGCTGGACGGCCACGCCATCCCCCCACATCCGGGACCGGAAGATATGAAAGAAGGGCCGCTGGCCAGCGCTGTCAGCGCCTATTCCGTGGCCGCCCCGGAACTCTTAGATGCCACGGTGCGCTCCTTTGCCCGAGCACCGCTGCAGGTACTGGCGCGCATCGACGTCGCGGCCGGCGGTACCGGCATTCCGGCCGGCGAGAGTGCGCGCTTGCAAAGGCTGGGCCGGCTCATCGCGCAGGGTGGCGGTCCCGCCTTCGATCTCCTGCTGCCGAGTGTTGTCCATGCCGAGATTGCCGCCGGCGAGTTCTTTGGCCCGCGCAGCGGCCTCGTCGCCCGCGTTGCCTCCCGCCTCGCCGCGGTGCATACGGGCTTTGACCCGCGCGGTTTCGCCGTGCCCGAGGTCTACTACACCCGCCACCGCGCCGACTATGCCGCCGCGGTGGGCAATTATCGCACCGCGCTTGTCGACGCCCTCTTAACCCACCTCGCCGCCTGGACCGCCGGTGGTAAAGAAGCCGACGCGATTGCCCGCGCGGCCTAAGAGGTACGCCGTGAGCCCCGCTTGGGCGGGCTAGGGCGGCCCGGATGCTGCGTTAGCCACAGTCCGGCGCCAATAACTGCTGCTGTACCTGCTAGAACGGAGGCGCCGATGCCAATTTCCTTGGCAGTCGGAGCAGGAAGGAGCGGCACCGGGTCCTTAAAGGAGTGGATATTCCACTCGTGGTCGAGGGCGTGGCGTTTTAGTTGCTTGTCTGGGTTGACGGCGACGGGGTGGCCTACCTTTTCCAGCATCGGGATATCCGTAGCGGAATCCGAGTAGGCGTAGCTGGCATTAAGGTCGAGGTTTTCTGCCGCTGCGGTCTGCTCTAGGGCCGCCGCTTTATTGGGGCCCTTGCAATAGAAGAGCACCTCCCCGGTAAAACGGCCGTTTTCCTCTGCCAATTCGGTGGCGATGACGTGCTCGACGCCGAGTTCCTCTGCGATGATGTCCACCAGCACGGCCGCGGAGGCAGAGACGATGACCACGTGGTGGCCAGCAGCGCGGTGGGCGCGGATGAGTTCGCGGGCCTCGGTATAAATGGAGGGCGTGACCACGTGGTGCATGGTCTCGCGGGCGATGGCGCGCACCTCGTCCACGGACCAGCCCGTGACCATTGCGGTGAGCTGGTCGCGGGTGGAATCCATGCCTTCGCTGGTCAGGCCGGAGAACATATAGCTGGCCTTAGCAAGTGATAGCTGCAGTGCTTCGGCCGGCGAGATGAGCCCGTTGTGGAGGAATTCGCGGCCAAACGCATAGGCCGAGGAGGTGGCGATGATGGTCTTATCCAGATCGAAAAACGCCGCGGTGCGTGCGGGGTCGCCGCCGGCGCGGGTGGTGGCGGTGCGGCGGGGATGACGGGGCTCGCGGGAAGTAGTCATGATGTGCTGCCGAGTGTAGCTGCCCTAAGCGCATGATGATGTAGAAGTGGCTGACGTTAACGGTGATTTGTATGCCACTGATGTGGGATTAGGAACCCGCGTGGGGGCGGTACTGAGTGAACATGCATTCGGTGCAGGTCAGCGTCATGACCGTGGAAATCTGCTGTTAGCTGTTGTGATTGGGTGGCGAACATGTCATAATAATCCGTGCAAGGCCCCGATATACCGTGCGGCCTGCCCCGGCTCACCCCCCGAGGCCGGGTTACTGACGGCCCGCGCGCACACCCCCCCGATGCGCGGGCCGTCACCTATATCTACCGCCGTGCGGAGCGGGTTATCCACAGATTTTTGGTTGAAACGACAACCAAACTAGGTCCACATGGTGACTTCCGGCGGGTTATCCACAGCACTGCCGCCAAAGCCTCGCTGCGGTTGCGCGAATGCTTCAGGCTATGAGGCATGAACGCACTACACCCTGATTCCGCCGTCATCGTCGTCGCCATTGGTGACGAAGCGCTGCGCGCCGAGGCCGTTCACGCCGCGGCTGCGACCAGCCACGATGTGTTGACCGTCACCGATCCCCGCGATATCCCACGCAGCCTGCCCGGCGCCTATGCGGTGCTGGTTGATTCCTTGATGGCCCGCGTGGTGGCAGCAGCGCGGCGCACCCACACCGCGCCTGCGCCGGTGCTTTTCTTGGCCGCGGACCCCGGACCGATTGATTACGAGGCGGCGCTCGCCTGCCACGCAGAGAGCGCCTTTATCATCCCCGCCCAGGTTAAGGAGCTGCTGGCGAGCATTGCCGCGGCGGGCGCGCCGCAGGAAGCGCGGCGGGGCAGTGCGACCATCGCTGTGGTTGGCGCGAGCGGTGGGGTAGGCGCTTCTACCTTTGCGGCCGCGTTGGCCCGCACCCAGAGCGCAGTCGACGGTCGCGCCCTGCTTGTTGACGCCCACCCATGCTCCGGCGGCCTCGACCTCCTGCTCGGCGTAGAAGCGGAACCGGGGGCGCGCTGGCCGGAGCTTACCGTGGGCGATGGCAGCATCGATGCCGCTGATCTCTACCGCGCGCTGCCATCCACGCCTGATGGGGTAGCGGTGCTCTCCGCCGCGCGCAGCACCGTCGCGGATCCCTTCCGCCTAGAAAAGGATCTGCTCGCGCGGGTGGTAGGTGCGGCCCATGCGGGCGAGGGAGTATGCGTGGTGGATTGCACCCCGGAGACCATCCCAGATGCCTGTACCCACGTGGTCATCGTGGTGGCCGCGGAGGTGCGCTCGGCCGCGTCGGCCGCGCAGCTTCTGGTGCGTCTCGATGCCGCGCGGCGCAGGTGCGTGGTGGTGCTGCGGCAACGCCAGTGGGCGTCGTTAAGCGCGGCGGAAGTAGAACGCATCGTCCACAGCACGGTGCTGGCAGAATTGCCAACGCTCCGGGGCCTCACCCGCACGGTAGAAATCGGCGGCCTACCGCAGCGCCTCCCCGCACCCTTGCGTAAGGCCGCCCGCGTGGTCCTCGAGGAGGTCGGCGCATGAGCGAGCATAAAGCAGCACAAGAAACGCTGGAAAAGATGCAGCGCATCATTGCCGCTGAGCCTAACTTGGTCCAGGATGCTGCAGCCCTGGCCCGGCGCATTCGCGCAGAAGCCGGCGTGATTAGTGACGTTGCAGTGCTTGACTTGCTGCGCCGCCTGCGCCAAGACGCCACCGGGATGGGGCCTCTCGATGCGGTGCTGGGGCGCGAGGGCGTCACAGACGTCGTAGTCAACGGGCCAGACGCGGTATTCATGGACCGCGGCGAAGGCCTCGAGCGCACCGATATCACCTTCCGCGATGATGCCGAGGTCCGCCAGCTGGCCAGCCGACTTGCGGCAGCTTCAGGCACGCGCCTCGATGATGCGCAGCCCTTTGCCGATGGCCGCGTCACTCGCCCCGATGGTGTCGTGTTGCGCGTCCACGCACTGCTGAGCCCACCCGCAGTGGCCGGGACTTGCCTGAGCCTGCGCGTATTGCGCCAAGCGCAGACAACCCTGCCCCAGCTTGTAGACAATGGCACGCTGCCAGAAGACATCGCGGCACTGTTGCGCGCCGTGGTAGACAAGCGGATTTCCTTCCTAGTCATAGGCGGCACTGGTTCCGGCAAAACCACCCTGCTCTCCGCGCTTTTGGGAACCGTCTCCGAGCGTGAACGCATCCTCGTTATCGAGGACACCGCTGAGCTCTCCCCACACCACCCGCACTGCGTCAGTGTGGTCTCGCGCCGGGCCAACGCGGAGGGAAGCGGCGAGGTCACGATGTCACAACTGCTGCGCCAAGCGCTGCGCATGCGGCCGGACCGCATCGTGGTGGGCGAAATCCGCGGCCGCGAGGTGGTGGATCTCCTCGCCGCGCTCAACACCGGCCACGACGGCGGCGCCGGCACGCTGCACGCCAATTCTCTCTTTGAAGTACCAGCCCGCATGGAGGCTCTCGCCGCCCTCGGCGGCTTGGACCGCGCGGCGCTGCACTCGCAACTGGCGGCGGCTGTGCACATGGTGTTGACCATGGAGCGCACCCCACAGGGCCGCCGCCTCGCCCATATCGGCCTGCTCGAGGGAAACCCAGTGACTCCGCGCATCATCTGGAGCGCCGAAGATGGCCCGGCAGAAGGCTTCGCGGAATTCTCCGCGCAGCTGCTGGGAGAGCATGCCGGGGAGGTCAGCCATGCTTAGCTACCTCATCCTTGCTGCTGCGCTGCTTATACCCGCGCCCTCGAGTGCCGGTCGCTTGGCCTCCGCCCCGCGCCGGGCACAGACCAGCTCCGTGGTGATCCTAGGCGCAGTCTTTTGCGGCAGCCTGGTCTTCTACTCGGTGGGACGCATTAGCATCGCCATCGCTGCCGCCATTATCGCGTGGTGCGTGTCCTGGTACGTCAAAGACTTAGTGGCTGCGCGGGCAGAGCGGCGCGGCCGCGAGGGGCTGGCTGCTTACCTGGGCGTGGTCACCGCGGACCTGCGTGCGGGGGCGACCCTGGCTGGCGCGCTCGCCCGCGGCGTCGAGTCCCTTCCAGCCACCACCCCGCGCGAGGTATCCGCAGCACTAGAATCCACGGCCACCCTCGCCGCGCGCGGTGCGCCGCCGCACATGGCGCTGATAGATGCGCAAGGCGGCAAGGCCCTGCCAGAGCTTCACCGCTTAGGCCACCTATTAGAGCTTTCCACCTACCACGGCATTGCGGTGGCCAGCTTGCTCGACCAAGCGCAAAGCCGCCTCGACGCTTCCCGACGCCACCAGCAATCCACCTCCGCTAGTCTGCAAGGCCCCCAAGCAACCGCCACGGTGCTCGCGTGCCTGCCCATAGCCGGCATCGCCATGGGAGGGGCCATGGGCGCCAACTCGCTCGGCTTCCTTTTAGGCGGCGGATTAGGCGGCATTCTCCTCGTGGTGGGCGTGGCGCTGGCCTGCGGCGGGTTCGCCTGGTCGCGCGTCATTATCCGGAAGGCGGCCGCATGACCCCGCTCATCTTTATCGCCCTCGCCACCCTCGTTGGCCTGCCGCCGCACACCGCCCGCTTGGCACCTGCCAGCGCAACCAAGACCACCGCCAAGACCCCGCGCGATGGCCCGACCGCGCGCGGGGGACTGATGAGCAAGCTCAAGCCCGCCGCACCGCTGGATCCACTGGCAGTAGCTGGCGACGTCGAACTTTTCGCAGCGTGCCTGGCCGCAGGGCTCTCCGCGCACGGCGCCACCACCGCGGTGGCCCGCACCGCGGATGCCCAGACTAAGGAGCTGTGGGAGACCGTCGCCGCGCTACTCGGAGTGGGTGTTCCCGCGCAGTCCGCGTGGGGTCACATGAAGGGCCATGCGGGGCTGGAGGACTTAGCGCAGCTTGTCATCATGTCGGGCCAATCCGGCGCCACCATCGCGGCCGGATGCCACCGAATCTGTACTTCTTTGCGCGCGGAAGCATCCGCCCACGCCACAGCGCAGGCGGAGCGCGCAGGAGTATTTATCGCCCTCCCGCTGGCGGTGTGCTTCCTGCCAGCATTCATCGTTCTAGGCCTTGCGCCCGTAGTAATCAGCCTGGGCGCGCAACTTCTCTAAACCTCACGTGAAAGGACACTAATCATGCACGCACTTCAGAAATATTCCCAGCTCATCCGCAATGACGAGGGCATGAGCACCATTGAATATGCCATGGGTTCTCTGGCGGCCGCCGCGCTTGCCGGGGTGCTCTACATGGTCATCAACGGCGGCGGGGTGGTCGATGCCATCGAGGGCATCATTACCGACGCCCTCTCGAATACCCCGAGCTAGCGCCGCTCTCTAACCACGGCCGGCGGGCCCAACCCGCCGGCAGAAAGGAGGAATGATGCACAGGGTATTTGATGACGATGGCTCCGTGACCATCGAGGCCGCCTTGGCTTTAAGCTCCCTGGTCTTGGTTGCGGCGGGAATCGTGGGTGCCATTGCCACGCTGGCATCCTATATCGCCGCGGTGGACATGGCGGGCGCGGCCGCGCGTTCGCACGCCATCGGCGTCGAATACCATCCCCCGCGCGAGGATGCCCAGGTCAGCGTGGAAGAAAGCGGTGGGTTGGTGAGGGCGTCGGTAAGCGTTGATGCCCCCATCGGCACCATGCGCTCCGAGGCGGTATTTCCAGCCGAGGTGGGCGGAAATGAGTAAGCCGAAGCGCTGCGGCGAAGAAGGCTATGCCACCATTGCCGCAGCCGGCATCATCGTCGCCATCGTGAGTCTGCTGCTTATCGTGGCGGCAGTGGGCTCGCGCGTGGCCGCGCGACACGAGGCCCAGGTGGCGGCCGACCTCGCGGCGGTTGCCGGTGCCGGGGCCCTCGCTACGGGTGAAGATGCTTGTGCCGCCGCGCGCGATACCGCCGCGCTCAACGACGCCACCTTAGAAACCTGCACCGAGTCCGGCCGCGACGTCATCGTCACCGCCACGGTCCGTGGCCGCTCCACTCAAGCGAAGGCCGGGCCGGTATGAGCTGGCAGGAAGCAGTAGTGCGCCTAGCCCTGCGTCATGGTGACCAGCGCACCCAGTAGTTTGATGGCACCATCTTTGCTCAGCGGGTTATTTCCGTTTCCACACTTCGGTGATTGCACGCACGACGGGCACCCGGATTCACAAGGGCAGGAGCGCACCGCCTCGAAGGTGGCCGCGATCCATTCGGGGAAGCGGCGAAAGCCCTCCTCGGCAAAACCGGCGCCGCCGGGGTGGCCGTCGTAGACAAAGACGGTGGGCAGCTGCGTATCGGGGTGCAGCGCGGTGGACACACCGCCGATATCCCAGCGGTCGCAGGTGGCGATAAGCGGTAGCAGGCCGATCGCGGCGTGCTCAGCCGCGTGCAAGGTGCCGGGAGTATCGGCGGCGGTAACCCCCATCGCGGCAAGCGCCATTGGATCGATGGTATAGGCCACCGCCCGGGTGACCAGGCGCTGTTCGGGGAGATCGAGGGGGATATCGTCGCCAATGGTGCCGTCGGCAAGCCGCACCTGATAACCGGTGACGCGGTCGGTGACCTCAACCTCCACGTCCGCCACCCACAGTCCTGGGGAGTAATTGACCAGGTTATCGGCCTCGCGCAGGATGCGGATATCCGTGGTGGAGCGCGGAGTCGTGGAATAGTCCGGGGCCTCGGGGCGGGCCAGCGCCAGGTAATCGCTGAGGATGAGCTCCTCGATGACAAAACTTTCGCCCTGGTGCAGGTACACCGCGCCGGGGTGGACCTGGCTGGTAGCGCGCGCGGCATCGATGGTGCCGAGCAGGCGGCCGTCGGAGGAATCTACGATCATGACTTCCTCGCCCGCCCCGCCGCGCAGCGAAACCGCGGTATGGGCCGTTTCGGGCGAGAGTTCCTCCGGTGAATGAGCAGGGATGGGCACGGCGAACCAGCCGCGCTCGCGGCGGCGCAGCAGGCCAGATTCGGCCAGCTGGTGAACCACGTCCTGCGCGCCCCAAGCGGCAATCGTGGCATCATTCAGCGGTTTTTCCACCGCGGCGCAATAGACGTGGCCGAAGAGGATATACGGATTGGCCGGGTTGAAAACGCTGGCCTCCACCGGTCGGCCCAGCAGGGCCTCAGGGTGGTGGACCAGGTAGGTATCCATCGGCTCATCGCGGGCAATGAGTACTACGAGCGAGCCTTGCCCGCGGCGGCCGGCGCGCCCGGCCTGCTGCCAAAAGCTCGCGACGGTCCCCGGGAAGCCCGCCGTGACCACGGCATCGAGCCCACCGACATCGATACCCAGCTCGAGGGCGGAGGTGGTGGCGACGCCGAGCAAGGAGGCATCGTCAAGCGCGCGCTCCAACTTGCGGCGGTCCTCGGCCAAGTAACCGGCGCGGTAGGCGGCAATGCGCTGGGCAAAATCGGGCCGGCCGAGGCTACCGGAGAGCACCTCGGCCGCGCGCATGGCCACCACCTCGGCCGAGCGGCGCGAACGCACAAAGGTCATGGTGCGCGCGCCCTCGGCGATGAAGGAGGCCATCATCTCGGCCGCCTCGGTGGTGGCGGCGCGGCGCACCGGCGCCCCGTGCTCACCCTCGGCCCCCTCGATAAAACCCGGTTCCCATAGCGCCACGGTGCGCGCGCCGGTGGGGGCGGTGTCCTCCGTAATCGCGCGGGCGGGCCGGCCGGTAAGGCGCTGCGCATGCCGGCCCGGGTCCTTCATAGTGGCCGAGGCATAAATTACCGTCGGCCGCGAGCCATAGTGCGCGCACAAGCGCAGCAGGCGCCGCAGCACCAGCGCCACGTTCGCGCCAAATACGCCCCGGTAGGAATGGCATTCATCGATGACGATGAACTCCAGGTGCCGCAGCAGCCGCGCCCACCGGGCATGCGCCGCCAGCAGCGACATATGCACCATATCCGGGTTGGAGAAAATGAACCGCGAATGATCGCGCACGCCCGCGCGGGATTCCTGCGGCGTATCGCCGTCATAGGGCGAGGGCACCACGCCCTTGAGCGCCGGAATTCCCCGGCACAGCTCGAGCACCGCCTGCAGCTGGTCCGATCCCAGCGCCTTGGTGGGGGTGAGATACAGCGCGCAGGCGGTCGGCTCCTGCGCCAGTCGGTTCAAAATGGGCAGCTGGTAGCCCAGGGACTTTCCCGAGGACGTACCGGTAGAAATCACCGCATCCTCGCCGGCCCAGGCCGCCTGCGCCAGCTCCGCTTGGTGGCTATACAGCTTGCCGACGCCCCCTTCTACCAGCTTCTCCTTCAACTCCGGCAGCACCCATTCGGGCCACTCAGCATACTGCGCACGCTGCGGCGGCAGGGTGGTGTGAAATGTGAGAGTGGACTCATCGAGGCGGCGCTGGATGAACTCGAGCAGCTCTTCCCCCAGGGGATTATCCGTTTCCGGGTGAGCCAATTTCTACCCCCTCGTGGGTTAGGCCTATCGCTTTGGCGTGGAACGTGTCACACTGATATGAGGCCAATGATGTCTTGGTGCGGTGTTTACACTTTAAGGTACTGCTAAAGGACGCATTTACCGAACCCCTCGGCGCGGAATCGCCGCACCGCTAATCAAGAAAAGGACTGCACACCATGGCACAAGGAACCGTTAAGTGGTTTAACTCTGAAAAGGGCTACGGCTTCATCGAGCGCGCGGACGGCGAAGGCGATATCTTCGTCCACTACTCCGAGATTCAGGGCAGTGGCTTCCGTACTCTGGAAGAAAACCAGCAGGTCACCTTCGAGGTAGGCTCCGGACCGAAGGGCGAACAGGCCCAGTCCGTGTCCGTAATCTAGGCGGCCAGTTCCCTCGCTACGGCGTTTCTGCGTAGCCGCGGCGGGTATCCCACCATTCGGTGAACTTATTCTGCAGTTTCTGCAGGCCCACGCCGATGATGACCGCGGCGATGATGCTGACCACCACAGCCAGCACGGGCGAATTGGAAAAGGCCATGCCGCCCAAGTAGCCGATGGCGAGCGCTTGGGCTGCCCAGAGCGCGACGCCGATGGTGTCGAAGAAGACAAAGACGATCCACGGGAAGCGCATCGATCCCAGCAGGATGGTCATAAACAGGCGCGCTGAAGGAATGAAGCGGGCAATAATAATGGCCGCACCGCCGCCGCGACGCATATTGCGCTTGACCCAGTTGAGCCCCTCGTAGGCCTTTGAACCTTTAGGCACGCGCTGGAGTAGGGGCATAAACCGTGTGCCTAGTAGGAAACAGAGATTATCGCCCATCATTGCGGCAATCAGCGCCACGAAAAACATGGTGGGCAGGTGCGGAAAGCCCTGGGAGCCGGACCAAGCGCCGGCCATATTGAGCGGGATTTCAGAAGGCAGGACGGGGAAGAAGCAGTCACCAAAGATCAGCATGCCGACCAGCGGGTAGATCCACTCTGTGGACATGACGGTTTCGATCCACATAGTGATGGTGTCAACCATGAATCCTCCGCGGGCGTCGTCTTGGGTGTGCTATTGTGCCCCACAATGCTTTCACAGCTACTGGGCGTTCTAAGTAGGCCAGTATAGACCCGTTCTGTGGGGGTACATAGTGCCCCTGAAAACGGCCTTTTGGCAGTACCGCGTATATGGTGCGAGACAGGAAATGCAGATCAACTGTGTACGCTAGGGGCGATTGCTGAAAGCGTGCATACCTTATTGTTCGCATCATCGAAAGGGATGAAGTCGAAGTGGCAGAAGCAGCCGGGCCGGGAAAGACCTTGGTGATCGTCGAGTCGGCGACGAAGGCGAAGAAGATTCAGCCTTACCTCGGAGATAACTACATCGTGGAGGCCTCCGTGGGCCATATCCGCGATCTTCCCCGCGGCGCTGCGGACGTGCCGGCTAAGTATAAGAAGGAATCCTGGGCGCGCCTCGGCGTGAACCCGGAAGATGACTTCGCACCGCTGTATGTGGTGAGCCCCGATAAAAAGAAGAAGGTCGCGGACCTCAAGTCCAAGTTGAAGCAGTGCGATCAGCTCTACCTCGCAACAGACCCCGACCGTGAGGGCGAGGCCATCGCCTGGCACCTGCTTGAGGTCTTAAAGCCCAAGGTTCCGGTGCGCCGCATGGTCTTTAACGAGATCACCAAGTCCGCGATCCTGGAGGCCGCGGACAATACCCGCGATCTGGATTACAACCTTATCGACGCCCAAGAAACCCGCCGCATCCTCGACCGCCTCTACGGCTATGAGGTCTCCCCGGTGCTGTGGAAGAAGGTTATGCCGCGGCTTTCTGCCGGCCGCGTGCAGTCGGTGGCCACCCGCGTCATCGTCGAGCGTGAGCGCGAGCGCATGGCGTTCATCCCCGCGGACTACTGGGATCTGGCCGCCACGCTAGATACCGGCGCTGCGGACGCGGACAACCCCGCTACTTTCGACGCCCGCCTTACCGCCGTCGATAGCAAGCGCGTGGCCTTGGGCCGCGACTTTGATGACCGCGGAAACGTCAAGAGCAAAGACGTCATCGTCATCACCGAGCCACAGGCCAAGGCCTTGGAGTCTGCGCTCCAAGGCGCGGGCATGGAAGTCGCTGGGGTCGAACACAAGCCCTATACGCGCAAGCCCTATGCGCCGTTTATGACGTCGACGCTGCAGCAGGAGGCCGGCCGCCGCCTGCACTTTACTTCTGAGCGCACCATGCGCATTGCGCAGCGCCTGTACGAAAACGGCCACATTACTTATATGCGTACGGACTCCACCTCGCTCTCTAAGCAGGGCCTGTCGGCTGCGCGCAATTCCGCTACCAGCATCTATGGTGCAGAATACGTCGCTGATTCCCCGCGCGTATATGACCGCAAGGTGAAAAATTCCCAGGAGGCCCACGAGGCCATCCGCCCGGCCGGCGAGTCCTTCGCCACCCCGGGCCAGCTCTCTGGCCAGTTGGATGCGGAGGAGTTTAAGCTCTATGACCTGATTTGGAAGCGCACCGTCGCCTCCCAGATGGCCGATGCCAAGGGAACCTCCATGAAGGTCACCGTAGCCGGCACCGCCGCCACCGATAAGGGCAGCTACGACGTGGAATTTTCCGCCACCGGTCGCACCATTACCTTCCCCGGCTTCTTGAAGGCCTACGGCGCGGACGACACCAAGGGTGACAAGAAGGGCGAGACCCGCCTGCCGCACTTGGAGGAGGGCCGCGCCCTGACCGCCAAGGAGGTTACCGCCGAGGGCCACTCCACCAACCCGCCGGCGCGCTATACTGAGGCCAGCCTGGTCAAGAAGATGGAGGACTTGGGCATCGGCCGCCCGTCTACCTACGCGTCCATCATCAAGACCATCCAGGACCGCGGTTATGTGGTCTCGCGCGGCAATGCGCTGGTGCCTTCCTGGGTTGCCTTCGCCGTCGTGGGCCTGTTGGAGGAGAACTTCACCGAGCTGGTGGACTATGACTTCACTTCTTCCATGGAAGACGAGCTAGACCAGATTGCCACCGGTATCGAGGATGGCACCGCCTGGCTAAACGGCTTTTACTTCGGCAACGCCGAGGCCAACGAGCAGAAGGCGGCCTCCATTGCCCGTCACGGCGGCTTGAAGTCGCTTATCGACGTCAACCTGGAAGCCATCGACGCGCGCAAGGTTAACTCGCTACTGCTTTATACCGACGCCGAAGGTCGCGACGTCTTCGTCCGCGTGGGCCGCTACGGCCCGTATATCGAGCGCGCCGTTGGCACTAACGACGACGGCAGCATCGAGTATCAGCGCGCTAACCTGTCTGAAACCGTCACCCCGGATGGCCTCAACGAGGAGCTGGCGGAAAAGCTTTTCGCCACCCCGCAGGGCGGCCGCGAGCTGGGCGAGAACCCGGAAAACGGCCGCATGATCGTGGCCAAGGAGGGTCGCTTCGGCCCGTATGTCACCGAAGTCGTCCGCGAGGATGAGCGGGAGAAGGCCGAGGGGGAGGCCGAGGAAGTCGTCGCCAAGGAGCGCGCCGAGGAAGACAAGCAACGCGCCAAAGAAGGCAAGCGCGCCAAGAATTGGGAAACCAAGACGGCCGCAAAACAGAAGGAAAAGCGCGTCAAGGAGTACATCGAGAACAAGCTCAAGCCGGGTACGGCTTCGCTGTTTAGCTCCATGGAACCCTCCACCGTGACCTTGGAGGAGGCCCTCAAGCTGCTTTCCCTGCCGCGCGAGGTGGGCGAGGACGACGGCGTGATGATCACTGCGCAAAATGGCCGCTACGGCCCGTACCTGAAGAAGGGTACGGATTCGCGCTCCTTGGCCAAGGAAGAGCAGATTTTCACCATCACCTTGGATGAGGCCCGCCGCATCTATGCTGAGCCGAAGCGTCGCGGCCGCGCCGCCGCTCAGCCGCCGATCAAGCAGCTGGGCGATAATGACGTCTCCGGCAAGCCGATGACCGTGAAGGACGGCCGTTTCGGTCCGTACGTCACCGACGGCACCACCAATGCCTCCCTGCGCCGCGGCGATGACCCGGAGCAGCTTACCGACGCCCGCGCGAACGAGCTCCTTTCCGAGCGCCGCGCCAAGGAAGCTTCCGGCGAGACCAAGAAGAAGTCCACCAAGAAGTCCTCTAAGAAGACGACGAAGAAGAAGGCAACCAAAAAGTCCACGAAGAAGGCTGGCAAGAAGGCAACTAAGAAGCCTTCGCCCGGCACGAAGAACGTGGTAAAGGCCGGCTCGCGCAAGAAGTAACCGCGTAAGGTGGCGGGCATGAACGATTTTCTTGCCCGCACCCAAGAAGGCGCCGCGGCCCTGCGGCGCGCCGTCACCATCAAAACGCGGCCGCAGCTTTTGGCCTCGGTACGCGAAGAGCCCGCCGTTGGCGCCGGAGTGGTAGCCGGAGCTATTGGCCAGGTGGAAAAGGCCCGCACCCTGACCCGTTCTTCGGTGCTCGGCGTGGCGGCCGTAACGGCGAGCCATGCCGCCTATGCGTGGAGCCTATATCGCCGCGGCGCGCGCAATGATGCTCTGGGGTGGGGCCTGCGCGCGGCCGTATGGGGCGCGGGCGTTGCCGCGACTCGCAAGCAGCCGACTGCCGCAGCCGTGGCGGTGGGCGGCGCGGCGGTACTCACGACCTCGGCAGTGGCGGGAGATCCGGCGCTGCGCACTGACGCCGGCAAGGGCATCAGCCACGGCGCCAATCTGCTCGTTGCGGCCGAGGGGCTGACGGCCCTGCGCGCGGCGCTCGCGCAGCACTATCGCGGTAAGCGGAAGCAGGAGGCGCGCCTAGTGGGCGCGGCCGAGGCGGGCGCCCTAGTTGTTGGCCACCTGCTGCTTCTCGATGGCCTGTGCCGCACGCGGTAGCTGCGGCTGCATCGTCGGACCGTAGGACAGCCGGCGGTGCACCGCCTCGAACGGCCCGCGGAGGTCGAAGACTTCCAGCACGCAGGCCCCGATAAGCGTGACCAGCCACACCGCGAAGGCCAGCGCGGCCTGGCCGAAGGCGCCCAGATCGTGGCCGAAGTTCAGCGTGAATGGGTGCACGAGGAAGAAAAAGAGAATGGACTGCCCTACGTAGCCGCTCATGGAGCGCTTGCCCAGCGCCGCAAAGGGCCACAGCACTGCGGGCAGCGGCGCGCCGGCTGAAAGCCGCTCCTGCACCGGCTGCAGCAGCAGCGCGAGCCCGGCCAGGATGCCAGGCCCGGTAAAGACGCCGATGAAAGCGTTGGCATTATTGGCCGCATTAGCCCAGCGCTGCCCGATGACCCCCAGCGTGCTCAAAGACCACAAGCTACCGATTACGACGGTAATGGCCACCGCAATGGCGACCCAGCGCAGGAGGGTGGGACGGTGAGAGGGGACGTCGGCAAGCACGCCCTGGCGCGCCCACACAAAGCCCACCAGCATCACGGGCAGGTACATCAGCAAAATGATCGGCGTGGCCAAGGCCTGGCTGCCTAAAGTAATAAGCTGGCTGAGCAGCAGATCGGGGTAGGACTCGATGGTGCCAATGCCCTCCGTGGCTACCACGCCGAGGGGATCCATAGCACCGGAAATGAAGGCCACAACCCCGCCAAGTGCGCACAGCGCAAAAAGAATATAGGCAATGAGCATCAGGGTAGAATCCCGCTTGCGCAGCAGGAATGCAATGACGATCCCGGCCACGCCGTAGAAAAACATAATGTCGCCCCAAAACAGCAGCACCATGTGCACCGCGCCCATGAGCGCCAAGAAGGCATAGCGCTTGGCGATGACCCAGCGCGCCGCCCGCACCGGAAACCCGCGCCGCCACAGGCTCAGGGCAATGAGCCCCACGCCAAAGCCGAGCAGGGTAGAAAACATGGGAAGGCCGCGGTTGTGGACAAAGAAGGCGCTGAAGACGACGGCCGCCTTATCCCACGCGCTGCCATCAATGATGCCGCCGAAATAGCTGCCCGGCCGGTCGGTGGTGATGATCCATGCCGTGGTCATATTGGCCATGGCGATGCCTAGAAGGGCCATGCCGCGCGCCACATCGGGCACGATCATGCGGGGCCGGGGAGCTGAGCTCACTGAAAAACCTCGTTATACCTCGGAACGTTCTGCCAGGGTAGCGCGGATAGGGCGAGCCAGCTGGGTCATGCGGTGACGACCGCGCAGCTCAATGGATTTCATCATAGTCCAGCGGGCCTGCTCGGCCTCATTGGCGGTCTTGAGCGTGGCGGCATTGGTGAGCACCTGGCCCGGGGTGTCCTTGGCCAGCTCGGTTAGGCGCGCGGCCTCGTTCACGGCGTCACCAATGACGGTGTATTCGAAGCGGTCCGCGCCGCCGATGTGCCCGGCGACGACGTGCCCCGCCGCCACGCCGATGCCCGCTTGCAGCTCCAGCCCGCGCAACTCGCCGCGCAGCTCGCGGGCGGCCTGCAGCGCCATGGAGGCGGAATCATAAACATTGAGCGGCGCGCCAAAAACGGCGAGGGCGGCATCGCCCTGGAACTTGTTAATGATGCCTTTATTGCGGTGCACCACCTCGACGACGTGCTCGAAGAACTTATTGAGCTCCTCTACTACCTCCTCGGGGGAGTGGTTGACGGCGAAGGTAGTAGAACCGATGACGTCAATGAAGAGCACAGCGACTTTGCGGTCCTCGCCTCCCAACTCAGGGCGCTCCTCTAGGGCGCGCTGCGCCACCTCGGCGCCGACGTAGCGGCCGAAGATATCGCGCACGCGATTGCGCTCGCGCAGGCCGCGCATCATCTCGTTGAAACCGGCCTGCAGTACGCCCAGCTCGGACCCGTCATAGATATCGACCTCGGCATTGTTCTCGCCGCGGCGCACCCGGTTAATGGCGTCCTGCAGCTCCACGATCGGGTCCACTACGCTCATCACCGCGAAGCTAGTACCGATAAACCCGGTGGCCAGAGCGGTAAGGGCCAGGGCCGTGATGGCGGGAACCAGGTCTCCTGCGGTGCCGGAGAAGAGCCCGGTGCGCTGGGCGATGAGCACGAGCAAGATGCCCAGCAGCGGCACGCCGGAGGTCATCAGCCAGGTTGAAATGAGGCGGTACTTGATGGGCGGCTCTAGGGTGGAATCCTCAAAGCGCCGTGCCACCGCCTGGGCGGCCACCGGGCGTACGAGGCGCTCTGCCTGCAGGTAGGTCAAGATGATCACCACGAGGCCGGCCAGGGTGGCAGATACGCCAACGACCAGCCCCAGGCGGCCGGATTCCTGCCCGGAAATCACCACGGCCAGGATGATGCCGATGAGCCACACCGCGGCCGCCACCACGGATTGGTAGACGGGGATGCGCAGCACTAAGTTGCGC
Organism: Corynebacterium sp. S5S1; assembly: GCF_001913985.1. Taxonomy (NCBI): domain Bacteria; kingdom Bacillati; phylum Actinomycetota; class Actinomycetes; order Mycobacteriales; family Corynebacteriaceae; genus Corynebacterium; species Corynebacterium sp. S5S1. Next base: position 88,559 of record NZ_MKXT01000003.1, on the reverse strand, counting down.
ACCATATTCGGATCGTGCTCGTCCGGGTTGCGCTGCCAGTCCAGCACTGGGCGGAAAAGCAGCAGGGTGACGGCGATGCCGATGACCACGGCAAAGATGAGGTACACCGCGGCGACGCCCATCAGGCTGGGCAGCTCGGCGGCAAAGTCCTTAATCTCCGGCATCGGCAGGAAATAAAGGACAAAGGTCATGATCGCGATGGCGCCGATGAGGTTTGCGCCAAGGACTAAGGCGGCGTAGACCGGCCATTGGGTACCCATGAGCCATCGTGCGCCGCGCAGTAGTCTGTTCATGCCTTCATACTTTAGTAAGACCAGTAGGCTAGGGCGAGTGAATACCGGAAGCGTTGCGCAAAGATTGGCAGATACCCCAGGTGTGGCCCGCACTATCCTGGGCGCCGCCCGGGCAGCTCGGGGGATGCCGGGGGCAGACCCACGGGCGATGAGCCATTCCTGGCTATTTACTGGCCCGCCGGGCTCCGGCCGTTCCCTGGCCGCGATCGATTTTGCGGCCGCGCTCATGTGCACGGATCCGGAGGAACCAGGCTGCGGCCGCTGCGAGGCTTGCCGCGCGGTGCTGGAGACAAAACAACACACCGATCTGGTCCTCGTGGATCCGCAGGAGGTCATCATTCCCGTGGATACGGTGCGCGAGGTCATCGGCCGTGCCGCGAGCCTGCCCACGGTGGCCCCTTGGCGCGTGGTGATCTTCAACAACGCCGACCGCCTCAACAATAACGGCGCGAATGCCCTGCTCAAGACTGTAGAAGAGCCGCCGGCGCGCACCGTGATCATCATGTGCGCGCCTTCCGACGCCCCCGAGGACTTCTCCCAGACCCTTCGCTCGCGTTGCCGCCACCTCTACATTCCCTCCCCGTCGGTGGAGAGCATTACCGCCCAGTTGGTCAGCGAGGGCGCCTCGGATCACGACGCCCACTTGGCCGCCCTCACCTCCCTCCGTCACGTCGGCAGAGCGCGGCGCCTGGTCAACGATACGGCGGTGCAAAAACGCCGCGCGGTGGCCATCAACCTCGCAGAGGAGGTCTTCCACGGCTCCCAGGGCTTCCAGGCGGTGACTTCGCTGCTGAAATTGGTGGACTCGGAGGCGAAGGAGTCGCATAAAGACCAGGAAGAGGCCGAGCTGGCGAAGCTGGAGCAGACCCTTGGCGTAGGCGCGAAGGGCAAAGGCGCGGCTAAGGCGCAGCGCGACGCCCGCTCCGCCATCAAGGAACTGCAGGATCAGCACAAAAAGCGGGCGAAGCGCCGCGTGATCGACAACCTGGACCTCGTGCTTGTTGATCTCTCCGGCGTCTACCGCGATGCGCTCATGCAGAAAGTGGGCGCGCAGGTAGATCTCACCCACCCGGACTTCGCCGGTCTTTCTGGTGAGCTCGCGCAGCGCGTGAGCGAGGAAGGCTTGCTGGACTGCCAGGCAGCCATCACGCTGTGCCGCGAGCAGCTGACCCAAAACGTCGGCACGCAGATTGCCTTTGACGGGTTGGTGGGTCGCTTGCGCCGCGCGTGCCTGTAGGTGGGGTCCGATTTCTATTCCGTGGCACCCCTAGGTTAGACTTTCTCTTGCTGCACTGGCGTATGCCAAGCAGCGTGCCGCCTTAGCTCAGTCGGTAGAGCATTTCACTCGTAATGAAAAGGTCGCGAGTTCGATTCTCGCAGGCGGCTCCACAGCGGCCGCAGGTGTATAGCCTGCGGCCTTTCGCGTATTCGGGGGAGGTGCGCGCTAAGCCTCGCCGTGGTTATTGAGCAGGCGCGGGACCACCTTGCCGGTGGCGTTGCGCGGGAGCTTGGCTAGGAAGTGCACGTCGCGCGGCACGGAGTGATCGGCGAGCTTGGTGCGGACCCAGTCGCGGATGGCGTCGGCGGTGAGGGCCTTTCCGGCGGCGTCGGCAGTAGGCACCGCCCACACGGCGATGCGTTGGAAGGTCTCGCTATCCTTTACACCGCCAGCATGAACCTCGTGGATGCCGGGCATGGCCTCGAGGACCTCGGTGACGGACTGCGGGTGGACGTTTTCGCCGCCGACGATGATCATGTCATCGGCGCGGCCGACCACGTGCAGGAAGTCGTGCTCGTCGATGTAGCCCAAATCGCCGATGGAAATGAGCCCGTCCACCTTATTGAGCCGCAGGTTCGGGTTGGTATAACCGGTCATCGCGGTGGAGTTGGTCAGGTAGATCTCTCCCACCTCGCCGCGCGGAACCGGGTGGCCCTCTTTATCGAGGATGCGCAGCTTCGTGCCCGAGGCCACGCGTCCGGCGATGGTGGGGTTGGCGGCCACCTGATCCATGGTGGCGGTCGTCGCGAGCGCGAGCTCGGTGGAGCCGTACACGTTGCACAGGATGGCACCGAAGCGCGCATTGGTCTCCTTGACCACCTCCGGGGTCAGCGCATTGCCGGCCGAGGCGATGAATTTCAGGCTCGAGGTATCGAACTCACCGGCTGGGTCCCGCTCCACTAGGCGCTTAAAGAAGATGGGGGAGGAAATCATGCCATCGAGGCGGTAGCGCTGGACATCGTCAAGCACCTGCTCCGCGTCGAATACGCGGCGGGTGACGATGGTATTGCGCAGGCCCAGCGCGATATTGATGCAGGCCCAGCCCCAGGTGTGAAAAATGGAGGCAGTCAGCTGCAGGCGCTGGTCGGCGCGCCACGGAATCGTATCCACGATGGAGGCCAGCACCACCGGCAGGGTCGGCTCCGGCCGGACAATTCCCTTCGGAATACCCGTGGTGCCGGAGGACATGAGCACGATCGGGCCGTGTTTGGGGAAGCGCGGCAGCTCCACGGCCGGTGGATTCTTCACAATCTTGTCCAGCTTCGGCAGATCGCTTGCGCCCGTATCGTGCGCGATGATGACCGGAATATCGGTGTCCACGCGGTCGATGAACTCATCATCCACGACGAGCACATTGATGCCATTCTCCTCGATGCAGCCTGCCAGCTGCTCCGGGGAGGAGCCCACGTTGAGCAGGTAAATAGAAGCGCCCACATATCCCTTGGCGCCGAGCGGGATGATGATGCCGCGGCCGTTGCGCGCCATGACGCCGAGGCGAATCTCGGGCAGGTCCAGCGAGCGGAGGTAGCGGGCGAAGCCCTGCGTGTGGGTGCGCAGCTGGCGGTAGGTGAGGGTGCCGTCGTCGTCGATAAGCGCCAAGCGCTCCGGGCAGGCGAGGTAGCCCTGTTCGATCTCGCGCGCGGTGGTGAAGCGGTAGCGGGCCAGGTTCGGCAGCAGGTTGAGCTGGGCCTTCGCGCCGCCTTGGTGGCTGACGAGTCCGGCGTTAAGAAGCGCCGGCACGAACCGGCCGAGGGCTGCAGCGTGGAATGTGAAATCAGAAAAATTCACGATCGGGAAAGCTCCAAATTAGCGAAGATAACGAAAAGGTAACCATGGACGATATCGTGAGAGAGGCGGGCGGTGTTGCCGCCAACTCGAAATATGTTACAGAAGTGACTACAGTTACCTGAAGTTACTGGTGTTTCTAGAAAAGGATCTTATGAAATCTCTGCAGCTCAAAGTCCTCTCCGTGATGGCGTCCGCGCTGGCCGTCGTAGGCGTGGCTGTCGCGCCGCAGGCCACCGCCGCGGAGCGCAACCTGGTAGCCTTCGGCGATTCCGTCCTTGCGGATCCAGATGCCGGCTCCTACTTCGCCCACCGCTACGACCCCTCTAAAGGCGTAGGCGTAGATTGCCCGACCTCCAATAACTACGCCAAGCGTGCCGGCGCCAAGCTGCGCCTTCCGGTGCGGGATTTCTCTTGCTCCGGTGCCGTGTCCATGTCCCGCGGCCCGCAGGTTTCCCAGCAGGTGGATGCGGCCATCCGCAGCGGTGCGCTGACTCCGGCTACCAACCGCGTGGTTATTACTACCGGTTTCAATGACACCTATAACCACCGCGAGCTCAACCTGCCGCAGATTCGTAAGCAGTTCGCGGACCGCACCGCCCCGCAGATCGAGCGCATCAAGCGCGCGGCCCCGAATGCTCGCGTCCAGATCGTTGGCTACCCCACCATCGGTTCTGGCCCGTACTACTGCCTCTTCCACTTCGGCCCGCGCCCGGCCGATTCCACCTTCCTGCCGCCAATCCAGGACTTTGAGAATAAGGCGCAGTGGATGCAGGTGGACCTGGCGGCACGCACCGGCGTGCAGTTCCTGGATATGAAGCCTTCCACCCGCAATAACGGCATGTGCGCCGATGCAAACCAGCGCATGTGGGCTGGCCTGGTGGACTTTACTGGTGGTGACGGCAACCTGCCCATCCACATGAACCAGCGCGGCCACGAGCATGCGGCCAACGTCATCGCCCGCTCCTAAAAAGAGTTTTCAATAATGCGCCGATTTTGAAAATATGGTACGCTCGGGCGCATGACTGTAAAAGCTGTTATCGCCCGTTCCAAGGGCGCGGAAGTCGAAACCGTCAACATTGTCGTTCCTGATCCCGGCCCTAACGACGTCATCGTGCGCGTTCAGGCCTGCGGTGTGTGCCACACCGACCTTGCCTACCGCGATGGCGATATTGAAGACGCCTTCCCCTTCCTGCTCGGCCACGAGGCCGCAGGCGTAGTAGAGACCGTAGGTTCTGCGGTCACCCACGTGGAGGAAGGCGACTTCGTCATTTTGAACTGGCGCGCCGTGTGCGGCGAGTGCCGCGCCTGCAAGAAGGGCGAGCCAAAGTACTGCTTCAATACCCACAACGCCTCCAAGAAGATGACCCTCGAGGATGGCACCGAACTTACCCCTGCGCTGGGCATCGGTTCCTTCGCGGAGAAGACCCTGGTCCACGAGGGCCAGTGCACCAAGGTGGAAGACACCGACCCAGCCGCCGCTGGCCTGCTGGGCTGCGGCATCATGGCGGGCCTCGGCGCGGCCGTGAACACCGGCGATATCCAGCTCGGCGAGTCCGTTGCCGTCTTTGGCTGCGGCGGCGTCGGCGTGGCGGCCATTGCGGGCGCCAAGCTGGCGAGCGCGGCGAAGATCATTGCCGTGGATATCGACGAGTCCAAACTGGAGACCGCCCGCGAGTTCGGCGCGACCGACACCATCTGCTCCAAGGACCTTTCGGAGCAGGAGGTTATTGACGCGGTCCGCGAGCTCACCGGCGGCTTCGGCACCGATGTCTCCATTGACGCCGTGGGCATCCAGCCCACCTGGCGCCAGGCCTTCTACTCTCGCGACCACGCCGGCCGCATGGTCATGGTGGGCGTGCCGAACCTCACCGACCACGTGGACATTCCGGCCATCGACCTCTACGGCCGCGGCGGTTCCATCAAGCCTGCGTGGTACGGCGATTGCCTCCCAGAGCGCGATTTCCCCGCTTACGTAGCGCTGTCCAAGGCCGGCAACTTCCCGCTGGACAAGTTCGTCACCGAGCGCATTGCGCTTGACGACGTCGAGCAGGCCTTCGCCACCATGAAGTCCGGCAAGGTTCTGCGTTCTGTGGTGGAGTTCTAATGCGTATCGATAGCACGGTTACTTCTGGCAAGTTCCGCCTCGATGGCGGCGAATGGGATGTGGACAATAACGTCTACGTCGTGGGCGATGACTCCAGCGTCTACGTGGTGGACCCCTCCCACGACCTCGATGCGGTAGCGGAGCTCGTGGGCGACCGTCGTGTGGAAGGCATCTTGCTCACCCACGCGCACAATGACCACTGCGAGCTCGCTCCTGAGGCCGCCAAGCGCTTCGATACCGAGGTCTACCTGCACCCAGACGATGATATGTTGTGGCAGGAATCCAATGGCGATGCTCCGTACACGCCCTTGGCGGACCGCGGTCAGTTCGATATTGGCGGCGAGAAGATTACGGTCTACCACACCCCGGGTCACTCGCCGGGCTGCGTGGTGCTGCACGTGGGCGAGACGCTGCTGTCGGGCGATACGCTCTTCAACGGCGGTCCAGGCGCCACTGGCCGCAAGTACTCCGACTTCGACGTCATCATCGAGTCGCTGAAGAACGTCGTCTTCACCCTGCCGGAGGACACCAAGGTCCTGCCAGGGCATGGCGACGCCACCACGGTGGGCGCGGAGGCCGCGCGCATCGACGAATACATCGAGCGCGGCTACTAGCCTCTAAAACGCCCGCAGGTACTCGCCGTAGCCGGACTTGAGTAACGGCTCGGCGAGTTTTTCTAGCTGGGCGCGGTCGATAAAGCCCGCCTCATATGCGGCGACCTCGGGCGATCCGATAACGATCCCGGTGCGTTTTTGCATCACCTCGACGTAGGCGGAGGCCTCGCTCATCGAGTCCACCGTTCCTGTATCGAGCCACACGCTCCCGCGGTGCAGGCGCTGGACATTGAGCTCGCCGCGGCGCAGGTACTCTTCGTTCACGGCCGTGATTTCCAGTTCGCCGCGGCCGCTGGGCTTGATGCCCCTGGCTATCTCCACCACCGAGTTGTCGTAGAAGTACAAGCCCACCACCGCGTGGTTCGACCGCGGCACTTCTGGCTTTTCCTCGATGCTCAGCGCATGGCCCGCGGCGTCGAATTCCACAACACCATAGCGCTGCGGGTCCGAGACCTCGTAGGCGAAGATGATGCCGCCCTCCGGATCTTGGCAGTGGGCGAGCTCGCCGCCGAAGCCGTGGAAGATATTATCGCCGAGCACCAGCGCGACACTGTCGTCTCCAATAAACTCCTTGCCAATCAAAAAGGCCTGCGCGAGCCCCTCCGGCCGCGGTTGGACCGCATAATCGATCATGAGTCCGAGCTGCGATCCATCGCCAAAGAGCCGCTGGAAGGCCTCCGCATCCTCTGGGGTGGTAATGATGAGGATTTCCCGAATACCCGCTTGAATGAGCGTGGTTAGCGGGTAGTAAATCATCGGCTTGTCATAAATGGGCATGAGCTGCTTCGAGATGCCCTTGGTAATCGGGTAGAGCCGCGTGCCGGAACCGCCGGCCAGGATGATGCCTTTCATTTAATCCTCCGGGTACAGCGCCAAATACAGGGCAAGGGCCGCACGCCAATTCTGCGGCTTGAAGCCGGTAGCCTCGATTTTATCTAGCGCAAGCGTCGACTCCTTGGGGCGCGGCGCGTCGGGTCCCGCGATCTCCCGGTACTGCTCGGTGGTTACCGGAGTGACCTCGGCCGGGTCGTGGCCGAGCCCGATGAACACGGCCATGGCAATCTCATCGCGGCCGACGGTATCGCCCGAGTTGGAGAGGTTATACACGCCGTAGTCCGCGTCGGAATTGAGCAGGTGGACGATGCCCTTGGCCAGATCCTCGGCAAACGTGGGCCGCCCGCGCTGGTCGTGGATGACTTTCGGCTCCACGCCCTTAGTGGCCAGCCGGCGCATGGTGGACATGAAATTCTCACCATCACCAAAGACCCAGGAAGTACGAATGACGTAGTGCTGCGGCGCGGTTTGCGCGGCGGTATCACCCGCGGCTTTCGACGCCCCGTATGCACTGAGCGGCGACGGTAGCTCCTCCTCGGAGTGGACCTCGTTCGCCCCATCGAAGATATAGTCGCTCGAGACATGCACCAGCGTGATCTGGTTTTCTGCGGCGATGCGCGCCAGCCGTGCGGGCGCTTCCGCATTGACGGCCCAGGCGGCGGCGCGGTCGTTCTCGGCACCGTTGACGTCGTTATACGCCGCGCAATTAATGATGGCCGAGTACTGCTTCCAATTCCGTTCCGGCGGATTGGTGATGTCGAAGTCGGCGTGGGAGCAAAATTCGGCGTCGGCAAGCAGGCGCTTCAACGCACGCCCCAACTGCCCGTTCGCGCCCGTGACGAGGATACGGCGGGCGGGCATCGGGCTCACCTCTGCAAGATCGGGGTGCTGCTTGTCCTTTTCCGAAATCTCGGTGGGCTCCAGCGGCCAGTCCACGATGTTGAGGTTCACCGCGGCGTAGCGAGCCTCGGCCGACCAGTGTTCATTGACCAGGTAGCAGTAGGAGGTTTCCTCCAGCGCCTGAAAGCCATTGGCGACGCCCCGCGGGACAAACACCGCTGTCTCAGACCCCACCTCGTGGGTGACGACCTCGCCAAAGCTTTCCGATCCCTCGCGCAAGTCGCACCATGCGCCGAAAATCCTGCCCTGCGCCACCGAGACGAGTTTGTCCCACGGCTCGGCGTGCAGGCCGCGCGTAGCACCGGCGTGGTTAAAAGAGATATTGTTCTGTACCGGCTGGAAGCTCGCGAGCTCGGGCGCGAGGCCGGTGAATTTTTCGCGTTGCCAATTCTCCTTGAACCAGCCGCGGTTATCGCCGTGCACGTCGAGGTCGATGATGAGCAGCCCCGGGATGGCGGTTTCGGTAATACGCATATCTACTGTCCTTGCTGCTTGTAGCGGGCTTCCACGTTTTCTTTCTCGGGTTTCCACCAGTCTTCGTTATCGCGGTACCACGCGATGGTGTCTTCGAGGCCGGCGCGGATATCCGTGAACCGCGGGGCCCAGCCCAGCTCGCGGCGCAGCTTGGTGGCGTCCATGGCATAACGCTGGTCATGGCCGGGGCGGTCCGCCACGTGCTCATAGAGCGCGCGCCCATTGCGGGTGTGGCCCATGATTTCGCAGATCAGCTCGATGACCTGCTTATTATTAATATCTTTTTGGTCTGCCCCGATATTGTAGGTCTCGCCGATGCGGCCGCGCTCGAGGATGGCGAGCACCGCTTTGTTGTGGTCATCGACGTGGATCCAGTCGCGCACCTGCTCGCCCGTGCCGTAGAGCTTGGGCGTGTGTCCGGAGAGGATATTGGTGATTTGGCGGGGGATGAACTTCTCAATGTGCTGGTACGGCCCGTAATTATTGGAGCAGTTTGAGATGGTCGCGCGCAGCCCGAAGGAACGCACCCATGCTCGCAGGAGGTGGTCAGACCCCGCCTTGGTGGCTGAGTACGGGCTGGAGGGAGCGTAGGCGGTGTCCTCAGTAAACTTGGTGTCTGCCCCGATTTCCAGATCGCCGAAAACCTCGTCGGTGGAGACATGGTGGAGGCGGGTATCGTGCTTGCGGCAGGCTTCCAGAAGGGTGAATGTGCCTACGAGGTTCGTGTGGATGAAGGGCGAGGGGTCGCGCAAAGAATTGTCGTTATGGGACTCGGCGGCAAAATGAACCACTACATCCGCAGCGGCGACGAGCGGTTCTACGGTGGCGGGATCGGCGATATCCCCCTCCAAGAGGTCGATATCGAGGCCGGCGAGGTTGGCGCGGTTTCCGGCGTAGGTGAGCTTATCGAGCACCGTAACGCGGGTATCGGGGCGCGCCTGGCATATTAGGCGCACGAAATTGGCGCCGATAAAACCGGCGCCGCCAGTGACGAGCATCGTTTGCATGGTTATCCAGTGTAGGGCAGTCGGGCGCGCGGCTGTGGCAGGCCGCGGGCCCCGGTCAGGCCGCACCCGGTGGTGACGGCGGTGGCGAGGGCGGATCCGTGAGCCTGCGGGCCGGGGCTTGTTCCGCTGCGGGGTGGTCGTTGACTTCTACGGTGGGGGATAAGCCGCTGGTGTGGGCGGCTCGGTATCCTACCCGGCCCGTGTCGGGGTCCCGCTCGGCGTGTCCCATTCCGTTGCGGCCATCGCGGTAGTCGTTATTGTCCACGTGGTGCCGGCGACACAGCAGCGTGAGGTTCTTGAGATCGGTGGCACCGCCGTGGGACCAGGCTTGGAGGTGGTGGACGTCGCAATCCTGCCAAGGGCGGTGGCACTCGGGGTGGGTGCAGACGAGTTCGGAGGCCGCGAGAGCGAGCTTCTGCCAAAGGGAAGCGGTGCGCTTGGTGCGGCCAAGCTCGAGGGGGAAGCCCTTGTCGTCCACGGCACAGAAGAAATCGTGCTGCGCGCCGCCGAGGCGGAGAAGGTCGAGCGGGGAGAGTTCGATGCCGGTGCTGGTGGCGAAGCGGGTATCGCCGCCCATTGCCTCCAGTTCTTCCAAGGTGGTGGCGACGAAGAAGGAGCCGAGCCCGTCGGAGTTCTTTTGGGTGGCGGAAAGATAGCTCGATAGCGCAGCGGTCAATTGGTCCGCCATGCGCTGGGCATAGGTGCGGGTATCATCCTCGGCGCTGAGATCCGCGCTGCCCTTATTTTTGGCGGGGGCAAATGCGCTGGCGAGGATGGCAGCTGCGGAGGCATCGAGGTAGCCGGAGATGTGTACGCCGCCGTCAGCATCTTGGCGGGAGATGCTAAAGCGGCGCTTGCGGGTAGCGGCGTGTGGGTCGGGTTCGCCGGCAGGATTAAGGGCGTGCTTATTTGCCTTGCGAACTGCCTTACGCAGCCACTCGCGCAGGGAATCGAAGGAGCGGCGCTTGGCCTGTTCGAGGGCTTGGTTGCGCAGCTCGCTCGGTCCGGGGATGGCGTATTTGCTGAGGCTACGCAGTTCGTTCTCGATGAGGTTGAGGATGCGCTCGGGGATAGGCTCTTCCTCGAAGAGCTTCTTGCGGCGCTTCTCTTCCTCGCGGCGCTCGCGGTCGGCGCGGCGGCGAGCTTCCTCTTCGGCCTGGGCGCGTGCGGCTTCGTCGGCATCGGGGTCCGCAGGGGGAGCCGGCTCCGGATCGGGGATGGGTGCGAAGAGGTTGCGTCCATTTCGGAGGCGGGCGGCGGCCTCGGCATCGGTAAGGCCTAGGCGTGTGGTCAGGTAGTCCTTGGCCTTGGAAGAACCAACGCGGCGGCCGGCGTCATCCCGCTCCGCGATGAAAGCGAAGGCGGCGTCGATGGCGGACTTATTTCCTAGCGCCCGCTCTAAGTGTTCGAAATGTGGATGAAGGAGCTCGAAAGACAGATCGGAGGGATCTTGCATGAGGCTGCGCAGCTGGGTTAGCCCAGTGGCAACCTGTGCGATGGCGGAGTCTATCTCCGCGTGCTTGGTGGTTTGCATGATCCCTCCCTTCCTGTTCGTTTGCATGTTCTATTGTACCCAGATAAAACACCCCGTCAACAGGAAAGAAGGAATTGGTCAATAGATTAGACATTCCCCAAACAAACGTAGACTGAACCCCGCAAAGCGGGGCCAAAACCACTAATTCGGGAAGGGGGGAAGGGTCTTCTGGTTGAGCCAGGCGTCTACGGTGGCGTCGAAAAGCGCTGCATCAGGAGCGGCGGCGCGGAAGGTATCCAGCAACATGGAAGGCTCCACCACCGAATGCTGGTGCTCGGTGAGGTAGCTGCGGAGGGTGGTAAAGAAGGCGTCGCCAAGCAAGCGGTGGATGGCGTGCACGGTCAAAGCTCCGCGCTTATACACGCGGTCATCGAACATATCGCGCGCACCCGGATCAGAAACGGTGAGGTCCTGTGCCTTGCGTCCCAGAACGTGGTAGTGGGAACGCGCGGCCTCGTGCGCGGTGGTCTCGCCCTTGTGCTCGGCCCATAGCCACTCGCTGTAGCAGGCAAAGCCCTCGTTGAGCCAGATATCCTTCCACTCGCTCAGGCCCACGGAATTGCCGAACCACTGGTGCGAGAGCTCGTGCGCAATAAGGCGCTCGAAGGCGTGGTCGCCCTTAATATGATTGGAGCCAAAGATGGACAGGCCCTGCGCCTCCAGCGGGATTTCTAGCTCATCTTCCGTGATGACCACCTGGTAATCCGCAAATGGGTAGGGGCCATAAATGGAGGCGAAGAAGTCCACCATTTCCTGCTGCTGGGCAAATTCATCCAGCACGCGATCGCGCAACTCAGCCGGCGCCCAAGCGCGCGTGGAAGGTCCCAGATCAAAACTAGAGAACTCTCCTACCTGCACCGTCGCCAAATAGGTGGCCATGGGCTCGCGGGTGCGGTAGTGCCAGCGCGTGGTGGAACCGCCCGCCCGGCGGGAGACAAGGCCACCATTGGACACCACGATGAAGGGATCATCGGCCGTAATGATGATGTCATAGAGTGCCTTGGCAGAAGGAGTATCGTCGCAGGGGAACCAGCTCGGCGCGCCATTGGGCTGGCTGGCCACCAGCGAACCGGACTCGGTTTCTTCCCAGCCGATCTCGCCCCAGGTGGTGCGGATTGGCCGCGGGCTGCCGCCATAGCGAATCACCAGCTCAAACTCCGTGCCTGCCGCAATCTCTTCTGCGAAACGCAGGCGCAGCTTCCCGGAGGATTGGCGGAATTTAGCTACCCGTGGCGCACCCTGTGCGGTCACGCGCCGGGCCACCATCGCCCCGCCCAGATCCAGGGTTAGGGACGCCAAATTCTCATCGGCCCGGATAGCCAAAGTAGCCTCGCCGTGGAGGAGGTTGGGCTCCACGCGGTAGGTCAGATCCAGCGTGTAGTGGGAAACCTCGAAACCGAGATTAAAAGCCACGCCGGTATAAGGATCAGTGTGGGCACGCGAAAGGGCGGTAGGAAGCAACTTCATAATGCTGCAAGCCTACCGCCCTTTTAGCCGTGGAAAGAAACGAGCTTATTTATTGAAAGCGCGCTCGAAGACCGGCCAGGAGTCCTTAAGGTCTGCAATCCAGTGCGGCCAGGAGTGGGTGCCGGTATTGCGGAAGTTGTAGGTTGCCGGGATGCCAGCCTGGTCCAGCTTAGCCTTGAAGTTGTGGGTGCAGTAGTTCACACCAGCCTCGATGGCACCGCCTTCCACCTGCAGCTGAGCGGAGCCCAAAGCAGCGGTGGCAGGGTTGTAGCCCTTAGCCACATTATAGGAGAAGGTATCCTCCTTGCCGGCCAGACCGGAACCAGAAGAGATGTACAGCTCCGTGCCACGCAGCTTCTCGTGGTTCATCATCGCGTCGTTATAGCGGTTGGTAGGAGAGCCGAACGGGCCCCACATCTGCTCCGCGGTCGCACCGCCGCGGTTAACGGTAAGCTCAACGGCCTTGTGCTCTACCGGGTAAGCGGTAGCCGCGCAGCCGGCGTAGGAACCCACGGCGTCGTAGAAGCCCTGGTTGTGCTCCGCCAGCAGCAGGGAGGAGGTTGCGGACATGGACATGCCCGCAATGGCACGGTGGTTATCGGCCTTGATGTGGCCCTCGATGGCGCCCGGCAGTTCCTTGGTAAGGAAGGTTTCCCACTTCTGCGGGCCCTTGAGGTACTTAGAGTTCGGCTCGGATACCCAGTCGGTGTAGTAGGAGAAAGCACCGGCCTGCGGGATGACCACGTTGACGTTCTTGGAGTGGTAGAAATCAACGGCATCGGAAAGCTTCAGCCAGTCCATGTCCTGCTCCGCGCCGCCTGCGCCATTGAGCAGGTAGATGGTCGGGCGGTTCTCATCCTTCGCGCGAATGACAGCCAGCGGAATCTTGCGGCCGTTCATGGCAGGGGAGGTGGCCTGCAGCTTTTCGACGCGCGGATCGTCCTTGTACTTCTGGTACCAAGTCTGCTGCTCCAACTCCGGGGTGACCTCCAGTGGGGCCAGGGTGGACTGGGCGGCGTTGCCCGCTACCTGCTGCGGGGAGAGCTGTGCAGCCCCCGCCAGCGGAGCGGATGCTAGGCCAGCGCACACGGCGGTGGCGGCCAGGATGGAGCTAAGGCGCTTCATAGTGCTTCTTTCCTGTAGTTAATGAATTCCTGATTATTCGGCAGCGACAGCAGCCTCGGCGGCCGCTGCAGCCTCCGCAGCGTTCGGAGCCGCTGCGCCCTCTGCGTCCTTGCCCTCGACAAAGTCCTTGTCCGGGGACTGGTCAGCGGCGCTCGGGGCGTCCTTAACCTGCGCATCTTCCTCGGCCTGCGGTGCCTCGATGGAAAGCTCATTAGCCTCTACCGCCGGTGCGGCCGGTCGTTCTGCAGCGTCCTTGTTAAAGCCGCGCTCGAATGTTGCCCAGGAGGTGAAGAGGTCATTGCGCCAGCCCGGCCAGGAGTGGGTGCCGGTATTGCGGAAGTTCCAGTCCGCCTTCATGCCCTGGGAGTCCATCTTGGCCTTGAGGTCATGGGTGCAGGAGTTCATCGCGGCCTCGATGACGCCGCCCTCAACGATGAGGGTGGACGAACCCTTAGCGCCCCAGTCATTGGCGCCGCCCAGACCGGAGTTGACCGAAACATAGGTCTCGGACTTGCCCAGGTTATTCGGGTTAGCGTTCACCAAGGCATCGTTGTACACGTTGTACTCGCTGCCCATAGCGCCCCACATCTGGTCGGCCGAGCCACCGCCACGGTTGACGGTCAGCTGGGTGTATAGGCGCGGCAGTGGGCGAGAGGTGGCAGCGCAGCCAGAGAAGGAGCCCACGGCGTTGTAGAAGCCCGGGTTGTGCTCCGCCAGTAGCAGGGAGGAGGTCGCGGACATGGACATGCCGGCAATCGCGCGCTTGCCATTGCCGCCGATGTGCTTCTCCAGTGCGTCCGGCAGCTCCTTGGTGAGGAAGGTTTCCCACTTCTGCGGGCCCTTGAGGTAGCCGCTATTCGGGGAAGATACCCAGTCGGTGTAATAGGAGAAGGCGCCGGCCTGGGGGATGACCACGTTGACGTCCTTGGACGTGTAGAAGTCCACCATGTCCTGCATACCCTCGGTCTCAGGGTCGATGTCGTGGTTGGTGGTGGCGGTCAGCCAGTCCATGCCCTGCTCGGCGCCGCCGGCGCCGTTGAGCAGGTACAGGGTGGGGCGCTTCTTATCAAAATTGCCGTCTGGGGTGATGACCGCCAGCGGAACCTCGCGGCCGCCCATGGCGGCGGAGGTGGCGGTCAGGGCCTTAACGTGGTTGCCGTAGTGCTTGCCCTGGCCGCTCTTGTGGCCGAAGGCGTAGCCCTTCCACTTGTCCTTATCTTTCAGCTCGGCAATATCCACCACGCGGTTTTCACCTTCGGTGGTGATGGCGTAGTTGATGTTTTCCGCATCCGCCGAGTCGGTGAGGTTAACCTCGCGGATGGTGGACGGGGTGGCGTCACCCTGGATCTCGGCCGGCTCGACGGCGGAGGCGATAGGGGCGGAGAGGACTCCTGCCGCGATGGCGATGCCTGCGACGCTGGAGCCGATAGAGCGCAAAGTATGCATATTTTTAGCTTCCTCGAATTAAGAGAATCTTCTCAGTAGGTATCGTTCCGCATAGCGGGAGTGTTAGCAAGACTCTATGCCTTAATAGCCCTTTTAATGTAGCAAAACCTGTGTCGCATGTGGTTTGTGTGTCATAATTCTGAACGCAGCGCGTATGTAACGGTGGCGCTACAATCTCCGCTAGTACTAAACGTGTGAATAATGCGGGCCCATTCACGAGCCCATCCCTCGCTCTAGGCAAGTAAAAACACAGAAAGAAGCATAATGAACATTTTCGATTCCATCCTCGTATCCATCAATGAAGTTTTGGGCCAGTTCCTGCACATGGGTTCCTCCATGTCCTCCGCCGCCGCATTGGCTCTCGGGCTGTTCTAAAACACCGAGCCCATAGCCCTGCACGTCGTCGCGCGCTTGCCGACGCCCCCGTGCAGGGCCTTTGTGCGTTTTACCCCCGAAGCGTGGGGTACTCGGGCACAAGAGTGTGACCCAATGCGCGACATGGAGGGGAAAGTTACGTATCCTAAAGGGCGTGACTAATGAACATTATGACGTAGTAGTACTCGGCGCGGGCCCTGGCGGCTACGTGGCCGCCATCCGTGCAGCTCAGCTTGGTAAGAAAGTTGCCGTAATCGAGAAGCAGTACTGGGGCGGTGTCTGCCTCAACGTAGGCTGCATCCCTTCCAAGGCGCTGCTGAAGAACGCTGAGGTTGCCCACACCTTCAACCACGAGGCCAAGGACTTCGGCATTTCTGGCGATGTCTCCTTCGACTTCGGTGTTGCCCACAAGCGTTCCCGCAAGGTTTCCGCGGGCATCGTCAAGGGTGTCCATTACCTGATGAAGAAGAACAAGATCACCGAGATCAACGGCCTTGGCTCCTTCAAAGACGATAAGACCATCGAAATCACCGATGGTGATGACAAGGGTAAGACCGTCACCTTCGATGACTGCATCATCGCTACCGGCTCCGTGGTCAAGTCTCTGCCGGGCGTAGAGCTCGGCGGCAACATCGTGTCCTACGAGGAGCAGATCCTCAACGATGAGGCCCCGAAGTCCATGGTCATCGTCGGCGCCGGCGCCATCGGCATGGAATTTGCTTATGTGCTGTCCAACTACGGCGTGGACGTCACCATCGTGGAGTTCATGGACCGCGTCCTGCCGAACGAGGACAAAGACGTCTCCAAGGCCATTGCCAAGGAGTACAAGAAGCTCGGCGTCAAGCTGCTGACCGGCTACAAGACCACCTCCGTGAAGGACAACGGCGATAATGTCACCGTTGAGGTGGAGTCCAAGGACGGCTCCAAGCAGGACACCCTCACCGTGGACCGTGCCATGATTTCCATCGGCTTCGCCCCGCGCACCGAGGGCTTCGGCTTGGAGAACACCGGCGTTGAGTTCACCGAGCGCGGCGCTATTGCCATCGATGACACCATGCGTACCAACGTCGACCACATCTACGCCATCGGTGACGTCACCGCGAAGCTGCAGCTCGCCCACGTTGCTGAGGCCCAGGGCGTTGTGGCTGCAGAGACCATCGCCGGCGTAGAGACCCAGCTTTTGGGCGACTACATGAATATGCCGCGCGCTACCTTCTGCAACCCGCAGGTCGCTTCCTTTGGCTACACCGAAGAGGCTGCCAAGGAGAAGTTCGCGGACCGCGACATTAAGGTCGCTACCTTCCCGTTCTCCGCTAACGGCAAGGCTGCTGGCCTCAATGAGACCGCGGGCTTTGTCAAGCTCATCGCGGACGGCGAGTACGGCGAGCTCATCGGTGGCCACATGGTGGGCTCCAACGTTTCCGAGCTGCTGCCAGAGCTGACCCTGGCGCAGCGCTTCGACCTCACCGCTGAGGAAATCGGCCGCAACGTTCACACCCACCCGACCCTCTCTGAGGCCATGAAGGAAGCTGCCGAGGGTATTGGCGGCCACATGATTAACCTCTAAGCAGGGCTGCTTGCCGACGTCCACCTGTTCTTCCACCACCGCCCCAGCAGCGGCGGGAGGCTAGGACCTCGGCACACCACAAAGGCAACAGTATCGGCACCGCTGATCCTCCTCCGCCCACACGGGGCAGGAGGGAAGCAGCGGTGCCGTTGCTCTTTGTATGCATAACGCGCGCAACCCTCACTGCTACTCGAAAAATTTTCGAGTAGCTTTCGAGTACTGCTAAACCGCCAGTTCAGCACGTTATTTACTCGAAAAGAGTTCTTTCGAGTAGCTTTCGAGTACTGCCGAGCATTGAATAAGTGTTAAATATTTTCGGTGGCGGACCACGTGGCGCGTGGGTCTTTGGGGGATGTGCCGTGCCAGAAAATTAGGCCGGCTCTCCTGAGCTGCTGTAGGGCGGTGCGAGCAGTAGGAACGCTGAGATCGGTTAGTTCAGAAACTTCTCGAGTCCCTAGGGGTCGGGAATGTAGTTGCAGCGTATGAAGAACTTCCTCGGCGCCCTTAGGGAGACTATCGAGCACAGAAGCGGGAACCCGTTTCTGTGCTGGGAGCGTTAGAATCACCGAGCCCGATGTTTGTTTATAGATGGGATCCGATAGTCCTACGAGCCGCATTTCGCTGTAGATTCTTCTAATTCCTTCGCCGAGTTCTTGGCCGATTTTTAATTCAGCTGCCACACGGGCGATATGCGGATTGCGAGCGAATCGAGCAATTTCTTCTGGCTTAGAAGGGTCTACTAGGCCGGGAAAGCGGCCTGGTGAGGAAATTGTGATCTTATCGGGGAAAATTTCAAAGCGAATATGGTCTCCACTGTTCGAATAAGACCTGTGGATTGCCGCATTTACTAGACCTTCGAGCCATACATCGGGTGGAATTAGAGTCTCGCGTTGAAAATGTAGGCCGGTACCTTTTCTTTCAACTTCGGGCAAGAGTGACATGATGGTCTCTCGAGCCTTTTCTAGTTGTTGTGGAATTGTTCCTTCGAAGCGCTTGTCGAAGGCCAGCTGCTGTTGACGTCCAGGTAGGCGATCAGGTTCTTCAAACTTGAGCACGCGAATATGTGCGTTTGGGAAATATAGCTGTGGTGATTTTCCAAACATGAGGACGGACGCGACAGTGGGGCGGTCGGGCTGGCGGAGAAGGCCCCGCGCCTTAAGCGCATCGATAGGAGTGGAGGAGCCTAGAGAATGTGCATAGCTAGCTACGGATTCGTCATTCAGGTCCACAACGTTGGCTCCGCTGACTTCCGTGGAATCAAAGGTTTGCTCGCCTTTGGTATAGCGCAACTCCAGTATGTCATCGGCTTTGAGCTTCTGTGTTTGGTCCCCAACCCTTAGGTAGCACTCTCCTGCGGTTGTGTAGTGGACGTTCTCTGTTGGGAAGACATGAAACAGATATATTTGCGCTGGCCCTTTGGTTGATGGGGAGTGCGATCCTGGATCTGGAATGTCGACGATTTTGACTTCATACCTGGTAGTGGGATCCGTGAATTCATGGGGAGCTTGACGCAGTTGGTTAGCCTGTTTGGCGGAAGGTAGGCCATCCAAAGTGCGGTCTGTAATCCCGACGGCGATGATCCCACCCTCCGCGTTGGCAAACGCTACTAACGCTTTTGCGAGATCTTTGGGTTGAATTTTAAAAGATTTTCGGTCAAACCATTGATCTTCTGGCTGGCTCAGTAGCTTTTCCCATGATGAGGCATATGGGGACTGGGGGTCGTAGCTCATAAGCGTAACTCTACTCGAAAATTTTTCGAGTAGATTTCGAGTAGGCTTCGAGTAGGCTTCGAGTACTGCCAAACCGGCAGGTCATAACGTTATTTACTCGAAACGAGCTCTTTCGAGTAGCTTTCGAGTAGTTTTCGAGTAGTTTTCGAGTAGGTCGATTGGCGCCCAAGACGCTAATACGGCGCAACTGCGGAGCGGTGGGCATCGACGTTGATGACCTCATTGATGGGCGGAAAGGCGCGTTGCGCGCAGTTCTCGCGCGGGCACGTGCGGCAGCCGGAGCCGATGGGGGTGGCCGAGGAGAGGTCGGTGAGGTCGAGACCTTCGCCATAGACGGTGCGGTCGGCGTGGCGGGCTTCGCAGCCTAGCCCGATGGCGAAGAGCTTATCGGTATCGCCAAAACGCCCTTGGTGGTGCTGGACGGCGCGTGAAATCCACAGGTAGTTGCGGCCATCGGGCATTTGGGCCAGCTGGCGGGAGATAATGCCGGGCTGGGTGAAGGTCTCGTAGACATTCCACAGCGGGCAGGTGCCGCCATTATTGGAAAAGTGCACGCCGGTGGCGGATTGGCGCTTGGACATGTTTCCTGCGCGGTCGACGCGGACAAAAGTAAAAGGAATGCCGCGCAGGTTATCGCGCTGCAGGGTGGACAGGCGGGAGGCCACGGATTCATAGCCCACGCCGAAGACCTGGCAGAGGTATTCTACGTCGTAGCCGGAGCGCTCGGCTTCGGAATGCATCAGTACATAGGGCATCACGGTGGCGGCGGCGAAGTAGCTAGCCAAGCCGCGCTGTGCGAGGTTGCGTGAAGCATCCGAGGTAAACGGTTCCTCCTTCACTAGGGCGGCGATGTCCTCCCCGGCCTCGAGGAAGCTCAGCTCCGCGGCCATGCGGAAGGCGCGCTGGCCTTCGCTCAGGCGCGACGCGAGCCGGAACTCGCCGGTGTCGCGGTTAAAGCTGTGTAGCGTGCCATCCATCTGGGAAGTGATGTGGATATCTACGTTGTGGCGATCACGCAGGCGCTGCGCGAGGGCGTGTTCGGTGTCGCGGATGCCGAAGTGGGTGACCGAGAGGGCGTCGGCAAGCTGCTCTGCATGGTGGTCCAGGTTGTCCAAGTAGTTTTGGCGAGCGTAGAAGAAGTCGCGCACCTCGTCGTGCGGCATGGATAAGGCCTGGGTGGCCTCGGTGGTGCGGCGGGTATCGGTGGCTAGCGAGAGTTTATCGCGCACATTGCGGTAGCGACGGCGGACATCCACCAGCGTGCGAGCCACGGTGGGGTGGTTATAGACGAGCTCGGAGAGCTCCTGCAGCTCGACAGGGGAGGGGCAGAGCTCCTTGTCCTGGATGACGTCCTGGATCTCGGCAAGAAGGCGGGAGTCATCGTCACGGGAGAAGAAGGTGGCATCGACGCCGAAGACCTCCGTGATGCGCAGGAGCACCGGGACGGTGAGCGGGCGGACGTCGTGCTCGATCTGATTGACGTAGCTGGCAGAGAGCCCCAGCGTCGCAGCAAGGGAAGCCTGACTGAGATCGCGCTCACGGCGAAGCTGGCGAAGGCGGGATCCCACATACGTCTTACTCATGCCGGCAAGGTTACTGGCTGGCCTGCGGGTGTGCACCCTAATCGCAAAGATCTTGCAAAGAATGTTCACCTCCCTGTGGGCTGCATGTGGGTTTCATGCGAAAGTTTGACGCATAAAGGGGTAAGGTGGTCACTCCAGTAACACCGGGTGACCAAGTTCACAATTGCGGAGGAAATTACGCAACGTCAATATTGCGGAATTCCGAGCAGCCAAGGTAGTGACGTTTTGCCCCGAGGCTTTTAAGGCAACCCTTACCTAAAAGAATTCTGACTTTAACCGTACCGCCGTACCGTTAGGTGAAACACCGCCGGAATTGACTGGTAACCAGCGGTTAAGCCCGGTTAAGGTGAGGACGACAATGGAGGTGTCATGACTTTAAGAAATCCCGACCGTGAGGCAGTAGCTCACGGCCACATTACTAACGAACCAATCCGTCAGAAGCCGGGAGTGCCCTCCTGGGTTCTGAAGCTCATCATGGCCGTCACTGGCCTGCTTTTCGCCCTCTTCGTTGTTGGCCACATGGCCGGCAACCTGAAGTTGTACTTGCCGGCGCACGGCGGCGAAGAGGCGCTGGATGAATACGGCGCATTCCTGCGCTCCATGGGCGAGCCGTTGTTCCCGCATGAGGGCGCATTGTGGATCATTCGCGCCGTCCTGCTGGTTGCCATCATCGCCCATATCTACGGCGCTATCGCTTTGACTACCCGCTCCAAGGCATCCCGCGGCAAGTTCCGCCGCAGCAACCTCATGGGTGGCCTAGATTCCTTCGCCACCAAGACCATGCTGGTCTCCGGCATCGTCTTGTTGCTGTTCATCATCTTCCACCTGCTGGACCTGACCATGGGCGTACAGCCCATCGCCCCAGGTGACTTCGCAGAGGGTGCGGTGAAGGCCAACATGATTGCTACCTTCAGCCGCTGGCCGGTCACCATCGTGTATGTGATCGCCATGTGCTTCCTGTTCCTGCACCTCACCCACGGCATTCGCCTCGCCGCTTCTGACCTGGGTATCACCGGTGCGAAGTGGCGTCAGACCTTCCTGATCCTGGCGTACGTTATCCCGGCCGTTGTCTGCATCGGCAACATCGTTATGCCTTTGTCCGTTGCCCTGGGCTTGGTCAGCTAAAGGAGTTAGAAACCCATGACTAATACTGAACTCAAGCGCGAGCACCCAAATTTCTCGCACCCACAGTCCATTGTTCCGGGCGTCACCGCCGGCAAGATCCTCGAATCTAAAGAGCCGCACGGCGTGCCGATGAAGGATATGTGGTCCCACCAAAAGGACCACATGCAGCTGGTATCCCCGCTGAACCGTCGCAAGTTTGAGGTTCTCGTGGTTGGTACCGGCCTGTCCGCCGGTTCCGCCGCGGCCGCATTGGGCGAGCTGGGCTACAAGGTGAAGGTCTTCACCTTCCATGACTCCCCGCGTCGTGCGCACTCCGTCGCCGCACAGGGTGGTGTTAACTCCTCCCGTGCCAAGAAGGTGGACAATGACTCCACCTACCGCCACACCAAGGACACCGTGAAGGGCGGCGACTACCGCTGCCGCGAGTCCGATTGCTGGCGCTTGGCCAACGAGTCCGTGCGCGTGATTGACCACATGAACGCCATCGGCGCACCATTCGCCCGCGAGTACGGCGGCACCTTGGCTACCCGTTCCTTCGGTGGTGTGCAGGTATCCCGCACCTACTACACCCGTGGCCAAACAGGCCAGCAGCTGCAGCTGTCCACCACTTCTGCGCTTTACCGCCAGATCGGCTTGGGCAATGTGGAGCTTTTCGCTCACCACGACCTGCAGGAAATCATCACCTATAACGATGGCGGTAAGAAGCGTGCGGGCGGCATCGTCACCCGCAACCTGATTAACGGTGAACTCACCGCCTTCACCGGTCACGCCGTCATCCTGGGTACTGGCGGCTACGGCAACGTGTTCCACATGTCCACCCTGGCAAAGAACTCCAATGCCAGCGCCATGATGCGTGCGTATGACAGCGGTGCCTACCTGGCTTCCCCGGCATTCATCCAGTTCCACCCAACGGGTCTTCCGGTCAACTCCGATTGGCAGTCCAAGACCATCCTGATGTCGGAGTCCCTGCGTAACGATGGCCGTATCTGGTCTCCGATTAAGCCGGAAGATGACCGCCCGGCTAATGAGATTCCGGAAGATGAGCGCGACTACTTCTTGGAGCGCCGCTACCCGGCATTCGGCAACCTGGTCCCGCGTGACGTTGCTTCCCGCGCCATCTCCCAGCAGATCAACAAGGGCTTGGGCGTTGGACCGCTGCACAACTCGGTGTACCTGGACTTCCGTGACGCCATCGAGCGCCTGGGCAAGGATAAGATCCGCGAGCGCTACTCTAATCTCATCGAGATGTACGAAGAGGCCATCGGCGAGTCCGCTTATGAGACCCCGATGCGTATCGCTCCGACCTGCCACTTCACCATGGGTGGCCTGTGGACCGACTTTAACGAGATGACCGCTATCGACGGCCTCTTTGCCGCCGGTGAGTGCTCCTGGACATACCACGGTGCAAACCGTCTGGGTGCTAACTCCCTGCTGTCTGCTTCTGTGGATGGCTGGTTCACCCTGCCGTTTACCATCCCGAACTACTTGGCCGATCACCTTGGTGAGGAGAAGCTTGCTGAGGACTCCCAGGAAGCACAGGCTGCAGTGGCACAGGCACAGGAGCGTATTGACCGCCTGATGGGCGTGCGTGGCGAGGACCCGCACGGTCCGGCCTACTACCACCGCCAGCTGGGCGATATCCTCTACCACGGCTGCGGTGTGTCCCGTAACGTGGAAGACCTCAAGGAAGCCATCACCAAGATCCGTAAGCTGCGCGAGGACTTCTGGGCTAATGTCCGCATCCCGGGTGAGGCTAACGACATGAACCAGGTGCTGGAGTACGGCCTGCGCGTTGCCGACTACCTGGACCTGGGCGAGCTTATGTGTGTTGACGCTTTGGACCGCGATGAGTCCTGTGGCGCCCACTTCCGCGAGGACCACCTCACCGAGGACGGCGAGGCAGAACGCGACGATGAGAACTGGTGCTTTGTTTCCGCATGGGAGCCGGGCGCTAATAAGAACGAGTTCATTCGCCACGCCGAGCCGCTGTACTTTGATTCGATCCCGCTGATGACAAGGAACTACAAGTAATGAAACTGACACTTGAGATCTGGCGTCAAGCCGGACCGACCCAAGAAGGCCACTTCGAAACCGTCCAGGTGGACGATGCCTCTGAGCAGATGTCCATCCTGGAGCTGTTGGACCACGTCAACGAGGGCTACATTGAGCGCGGCGAAGAGCCCTTCGCTTTCGCTTCCGATTGCCGTGAGGGCATCTGTGGTACCTGCGGCCTGACCGTCAATGGCCGCCCGCACGGCCCTGGCCAGAACACCCCGGCCTGCCAGCAGCGCCTGTTCAACTTCACCGATGGCGACACGATCAAGCTGGAGCCCTTCCGTTCCGCTGCCTACCCGGTCATTAAGGACATGATTGTGGACCGCACGGCTCTGGATCACGTGATGGAGCAGGGCGGCTACGTCTCCATGGACGCTGGTACCGCTCCGGATGCGGATACCATGCACATCAACCATGAGACCTCCGAGTACTCGCTGGACCACGCTGCCTGCATTGGCTGCGGTGCCTGCGTTGCTGCCTGCCCGAACGGTGCGGCTCACCTGTTTACCGGCGCAAAGCTGGTGCACCTTTCCCTCATGCCGCTGGGCAAGGAAGAGCGTGGCCGCCGTGCCCGCAACATGGTTGATGACCTGGAAGCCAACTTCGGCCACTGCTCCCTCTATGGTGAGTGCGCCGATGTCTGCCCGGCCGGCGTTCCGCTGACCGCGGTTTCCGCGGTTACCCGCGAACGTGCACGTGCTGCTTTCCGTGGCAAGGACGACTAAGCTAAGGTTATTCCGTAGGAATACTAGGAACGAGAGAAAGACAGAAAGACTCCGCCATGAGCGATAACACCCACGCAGTCGCTGACTACACCAGCGAGACTTACCCGGAGTTCTCCGGCAAGATTCAGGACACCTACATTGAGGGCTACGATCCCGTGTCCTTCGGTGCTCCTCACTCTTCCCTTCTTCGCACCTCCACCTGGGTGGGCATGGGTCTGATCCTGTCTTGCCTCCCGGCTGCCGGCATCATTATTTGGGGCCTTGGCGTGTGGGATACCCCGCTGGGCACCGCAGGTGAGGGTGACTACACCCTGACCATGATCATCGGCATCATCGCCCTAGTCATTGTGGCCATCGCCGCAGTAGGCACCGTCCACTACGGCCGCCGCTACTACCGCAAGTACCGCAAGGAAACCGGCCGAGTTAACTAAGGTGCTTGCCTAATCCAGGCATTGCCTAAGTTTCTGTACTGACTCGACGCCACCCCCGCCTCCATTAGCATGTTCACCGTGCAGGAGACGGGGGTTGCGTGATCTCTCACCATCTAAACGACGCTGCCGCTAGCACGTGGTAGCGATTCAACAAGTCGCTGGAATGACGGCAACCACCGGGCATGTCCGAGGTGGGCACTAGTGTTATAGAACGAAGCTGAAATACACCTTCACAACCTCAAGGAGAACTCATGACGCACCGCGCGGAGGAAGGCCTCGAAACGGCTACGGTAACGGCATCGTCGGGTGCTGCTCCCGTCCCGCAGGCTGGCAATCAGGAGGCGCGGCGTGCGGACCTGCGCCGGTGGAAGGCGATTGCGCTGTCGTTCCTGATTGGTGCGGCGGTGATCTTTTTGGGGTGTTCGTGGTGGCAGACGTCGGAAAGCGGGGCCCCAGTGTGGGTGGGCTACGTGCGTGCAGCGGCGGAGGCCGGCATGGTAGGTGGCTTGGCGGACTGGTTTGCGGTGACCGCGCTATTTCGCCGGCCGATGGGGCTGCCCATCCCGCATACAGCGCTGATCCCGAATAATAAGGACCGCGTGGGCGATGCCTTGAAGGACTTTGTGGAAGAGAACTTCCTGACCGCGGATGCGCTTAGCGCCAAGGTTCGCGAGGCGGAGTTGCCGCTATGGCTGGCGCGCCAAGGCGTAGAGCCGGGCAAGGCGGAGGAAGTCTCCGCGTGGATTGGCGAGCGTGCCGCCAGCGTGGTCGCAGATTTGGATCCCGAAGAGGCAGAGCATTTCATCCGCACCCAAGTCATGGACCGCCTAGCTGAGCCAGAGTGGGGCCCGCCGCTGGGTAGGTTGTTGGAGGGCTATATTGCAGACGGCAAGGCTCGTCCGCTGGAAGACGACCTCATTGAGTGGGCACACGGCAAGATTCTGAGCATGGAGTCCACCGTGGTCACCGCCATCGACGAGCGTATGCCGGGGTGGGCGCCGCGCTTTGCCCGCGAGATGGTGGGGGAGAAGGTCTATACCGAGCTCGTGGAATTCGCCGATGAGGTCCGCCGCAACAGCAACCACGAGGCCCGCCTAGCTATTCGCCGCAACCTGTCCAAACTGGCCTCCGATCTGCAGTGGGACGAGGACATGCGCGGGCGCATCGAGGGCATCAAGCAAGAAATGCTCGCCTCCGATCAAGCGCAGCAGGCGCCGGCAGCCATGTGGCGTACGGTATCCACTATGCTCATTGACCAGCTCAATGATCCGGAGTCTTTCCTGCGCCAGAAGATTACGGCGAAGGTAAAGGAGTTGGCGCACCGTCTGCTCGAGGACTCCGAATTCCTGGCCCAGGCCAATGCGCTCGTGGATAAGGCCGCGCGCTACGCGGTGGAGAAATTCGCGCCGGAAATTATCGCTATTATCCCGGAGACCATCAAGCGCTGGGATGCGGAGGAAGCCTCCCAAAATATCGAGCTCATGGTGGGCAAGGACCTGCAATTTATTCGTTTGAACGGCACTATCGTCGGTTCCCTGGCAGGATTGGTAATATTCGCGATCAACCACCTTATCTTTGGTGCTTAGGCAAAAGGAGTAATGAGCAATGAGCGATAATAAGAAGATTTTCGATTCCCTGAAAGATGCCGGCAGCGCTGCTTTTGAGGTAGCCAAGGACTTCGGTGGCCGCCTGCAAGAAGAACGCACCCAGCACGCTAATGGCGCGCAGGCTGAGAGCCCCTATGGCAACACTGGCAAGGACGGCCTAGTAGATAAAGCCGCCACCACCGCGAAGGAATTTGGTGCTTCCTTGAAGAAGGCCGCCGATGGCACCCGTGAGTCCGCTGCTTTCGACGCCGCTAAGGGCAAGTTCTCCACCGCTTATGACGAGACCCGCGAGGGCGTGATGGACGCCTATAATTCCGCGCAGGCCCGCCGTGCGGAAAAGAAGAATGCGGCGCGCCCTGGCCAGGATTCGGCTCCTTCGCAGGGCGATAATATTATCGATGGCGAAGTAATCGAGACTGACGACCCACAGAATTAATCTGCATGTATTTCCTTTATAATCTTGCCCTGCATCTAGACAGCTACATCTTCCAAATCCTCGCCCTGACCGCCATCATCGGCGCGATTCTCGCCGCTACCACCCGTGAGGATGCCTTCCGGGCCGGCGACCGTAAGGATAAATGGGTGTGGGTAGGCCTGCTGGCCGGTTCCGCGGTAGCGATGGGCACCGGCTTGGCCTTTTTGTCTTGGATCGGCGCGGTCATTACCGGCGTGTACTGGTTTGACGTGCGCCCGCAGCTCAAGGCCATTATCAACGGCGATTATAGCTACTAATGCTTAACCTGCTTGACGCCCCAGCCGCGACGGTCAAGGACCGCGCCGTCGATAACACCGTCCTCGTCTCCCCGCACCATGTTTCCCTTGCCGCAGGCGCGGGCGCGGCCGATATTATCTCCGTTGCGGGGTATCCCACCGGCCGCCACCACACTCTCATCAAGGCCTCCGAGGCGCGCTTGGCCGTTCAATCCGGCGCCAGCGAGGTGTGGGTCAGCCTCGATGCGACCGTGACGGATGCCAATGCCGTGCTCTCCGAGCTCATCGCCATCCGCGAGGCCTGCCCCGATCCGGCCCGCTTGGGCCTCATCGTGCCGGGGGCTGTGGACACAGATGCGGCCGATGCCGCAGCTGCCGCGGTTACGGCTGCACAGCAGGCCGGTTATCAGCGTCTCATTGTGCGCAGTTCTGCCGCCGTGGACAATGAGGAATCCGGTGCCGGGGAAGAGGAGACGAAAAAAGGACCGGCGTTGGCCGCTGCCAAGCTTCCGGTCCTCGAATTTCCCGCCGCTGCGGTTTAGGCGGCTTTCTCCTGCGCGTCCTGCTGCGGCGCGCCAGAGCCAGTGGCCCCGCCCTGGCCCGCGGAGTCATCGCCGCCTGCCAACTTATCCATGTCATTCATCGGAACATCGGTGCCGGTGATGGTGAGCTTGAGCTCGCCATCGAGCACCTCTACGGAATCGACGTTCATGTCAGAACCCACGAATTGATCCGACATGCCGTTCTGCAGTGCGGAGGAGATGGCTTCGGTGGCCTGATCCGGCAGCTCGAGGCCGAAGATGGAGGCCTCGGTGGCGCGGATATCGAGCTTTCCGTCGTGGGCGGTGGGCTCTAGCGAGAGGTTGGCAAGGCCGCCGGCAAACTTCACGTCCAGCACGTGGTCTTGCTCATTGGCGGTGATCTCCGTAACCACCATATTGCCCACCTTCTCGCTGCCTGCCTGCTCGGAAATGCCCTTCTGGAAGGATGCCAGCAGGTAGTCATCCGGCACGGTGGTAGAAGCGCGCAGCTTGCCGGCTACCGGATTCTCCTGGTCGGTGCTCATATCTTCCACGTGGATCTCGGAGGCAGGTTGGCCCTTGATCTCGGTGCCGTCGATTTGCAGGGTGGACGGCGTGGTCATATCCATTTGGGAAATGGAGCCCTTGAACAGCCCTACGAGCAGTGGGCTGCCGCCAAAGCTGACGGAGGGATCTTCTTTGACCTGGATTCCCTCTTGCTCCGCGGCCTCGTTGAATTGCGAGGTCATCTGGTGACCGATGAACCAGCGCAGGCCGAACTCGGCCAAGAGGATGAGCACGAGCAGTGCTACAAGGATGCCAATGATGATTTTCCAGGCGAGTGAACCCGCCGATCTCTTCGAAGCCATGCGTACCAGTGTGGCGCATGAGTCGGCGCGGGGCAAAGTTTGCGGGAGTTCTCGGGCACATTGCTAGGCACTTCACAGCTCCCCAGCGGCCATCAGCGCGCGGCGCGTTTAGTCCCGTGGCGCGACAGACTCCCAGTCCACGGTGAGCACATTATCGCGCAGGCGCCGGCGGACGGGGTGGATATTAAAGGGGGCGTCGGCAAGCATGGCGCGTGCCCTACGCCAGCGCACGCGCGGACCGTAAGGCGCCCAGCCAGCAGCCCGATCCCAAGCCTCGTCGGCGGCCTGAAGCAGCTCGTGGATGGGCTCGCCGGGCACATTGCGGTGGATGAGGATTTTAGGCAAGCGCTCGGCAATATCGGAAGGGCGCGCCACATCAAACGGGTCCCACGCCAGGGTGAGCGTCCGCGGACCATGGGCATCGAGCAGCAACCAGGCCGCGCGCCGGCCGAGCTCATCGCAGGTGCCCTCCACAAAGAAGCCGCCCGGGGCAAGGCGGGAACACACCGTCTGCCAGGCCTCTTCCACCTGGTCCACGTCATACTGGCGCAGCACATTAAACGCGCGCACTAGCTGCGGCCGGTAGCCGGCCAGCTCAAAACCGCCCAGCTCGAAGCGCACGCCATCGCGCGGCGGCAGCACCCGGTCCGGGTGGATTTCCAGTCCGCGCACGTCTACCTGCGGATTCGCCCGACGCAGCCACCCCGCCCACTCCACGGTGGTCGCATGCGAGGCCCCGTAGCCCACGTCGAGCGCCAGCGGGGTATCTACATGCCGCAGCAGCGCGGAAATCTCCGGGTGCGCGAGCATCCACCTATCGCAGCGCCGCAGCCGGTTGTGGTTGGTGGTGCCGCGGGTGATAACGCCAAAAGGCCGACCCGCAGCTGCGCTAGCGCGCAGATTATGTGCGTGGTCGGCCATAAATTTCGGTTCTGTAGAACTTAGGCGTTCTCAGAGATCCACTGTTCGGTCAGCTTGCCTTCATTATCGAAGAGCTCAGCCAGGGACTCGCCCACCTTCGGCTCGATGGCGGCGCCCATCATCGGGATATTGACGGAAATCTCGTTGACGTAGGACAGCTTGGTCATCTCGCCTTCGCCAGCCAGGGAGATATCGCCCTTGAAATCAACCGGGGTGCCCTTGACATCCGCGGTGTAGTTAACGTCAGCAGCCTCACCATTGAGCTCGCCCACGGTAACCACGCGCTTGACCTTCAAGTCTTGAGAGACCATGGCGCGCACTGCCTCTGGCAGCAGGGTGGTCGGCAGAACCTCGAAGAGGGTGGCTACGTTATCGCTGAAGTCGTGCACCTGGCCCGCCTCAGGGGAGAGGTTGGCCACGATGTACTCCCAGTATTCCTTGGTGAGCAGCGCCTTGTGAACCTTTTCGATGGGCTGATTGATGGTTACGGTGTTTTCACTACGGGTTGACATGCCTAACAGACTACCTTGGTAGGCGTGCTTGATAAATCTTTGACGCAACAGCTCACAGCGATCGACGGGGTAGAACTGGACCCCGCCGCCACCTTCGCGGACCTGACTACGCTGCGTGTAGGCGGAAAACCGCAGGCCGCACTGCGCTGCTCGCAGCCGGAGGCTGCCGTCGCCGTGGTGCGTGCCCTTGATCACGCCGAAGTGAAATTCATCGTCGTTGGCGGCGGCTCCAACCTCTTGGTGGCCGATGGCGCAGTGGATCTCGTCGCGGTCATCCTTGACTTTGATGAGGTTTCCATGGACACCGAAACCGGCGTGGTGCGCGCACAGGCGGGCGCCGTCTGGGATGACGTGGTGGCTCGCTCCGTGCAGCTCGGCCTGGGTGGCATCGAGTGCCTCTCCGGCATCCCCGGCACCGTGGGCGCGGTCCCCGTGCAGAATGTGGGTGCCTATGGCGCGGAGATCTCTGAGGTCCTTACCCGCGTGCGCCTTTATAACCGCCGCACCGATAGCGATGAGTGGGTCCCCGCCTCCGACCTGGAGCTAGCGTATCGCTATTCCAACCTGAAATTCACCGGCCGCGCCGTGGTCCTTGAGGTGGAGCTGCAGCTCGATACCGAGGGCCTTTCCCGCCCGCTGCGCTTTGGTCAGCTCACCCAGAATCCGGGCGAGCGCCGCCCCGTGGCCGAGGTCCGCGAGCAGGTCCTCAAGCTGCGCCGCGGCAAGGGCATGGTGCTCGACCCCACCGACCATGACACCTGGTCCGCTGGCTCTTTCTTTACCAACCCGGTGGTGGACTCCGCTCTTGCCGACGCCGTCCAGGCCAAGGTCCGTGCCTCGCTTGGCGAGGCCACCGCAGACTCCATGCCCCGCCACCCCTCTGCAGAGACCGGCCGGGAAAAGCTCTCCGCCGCCTGGCTCATTGACCGCGCCGGGTTTGCTAAGGGCTACCCGGGCTCCGGCCGGGCCACGCTCTCGACGAAGCACACGCTGGCGCTGACCAACCGCGGCGAGGCTAAGGCCGCCGATATCGTGGACCTCGCCCGCACCATCCGCGACGGCGTCCATGAGACCTTCGGTGTGGAACTCGTGCCCGAACCCGTGTGGATCGGCCTTTCCCTCGACGAGTAGCACGCGACTGCTTTTCGCTCCGGGCTCTAGGGCCTAAAACCTACAAAGCAGCCACGATAGCGCCCTTAACCACACGGTTTTCGGGACTATCGTGGCCGCTTTTTCAGTTCGGCACCTACTGGGCCGGTGAATTCGCTTGGCTTAGGCGGCCATGACTTGGAGCCACTCATCCTTAGCGCCCAAGAATGCGCGGGCCGCCTCCTGCGCGCCCTCCAAGCTGTGGTGCGCACCCCAGCCGCACTGCTCTTCGTTGGCGGCCGGTACCTCGGTAGCGTTAAGAATATCGTTAAGCGCGCCTTCCACCGCGCGCAGCAGCTCGTCTTGTTCCATGCCGTTGGTGATGGCGTAGAAGCCAGTGCGGCAGCCCATCGGGGCAAAACCGATGAGCTTATCGGTGTAATTGCGCATGAAGTTTGCCATCATGTGCTCCACCGAATGCAGCGCCTTGGTATCCAGGTGGTCCTGGTTCGGTTGGCAGAAGCGCAGGTCATACTTGATGATTTCGACGCCGCCGCCCAAATCCGTGCGGTCGGCCACGCGGATATATGGCGCGCTGACTAGGCGGTGGTCGAGTTCGAAGGACTTCACGTTGAGCTTTTTATCATTCTGTTCAGTCATGCTTCTCCAGTGTAATCACAGCTGAGTGTCACTTCCTGAAATAGATTCTTTACCGCATACGCTGGGATAATATGAGCACACTGGACGATTCCGCCGAGGTTCCTGGCGCCGCACGCACCCCTGGCAATTCGTCTTCCGGCGAACCGCCGAGCGCCGCGGCTACTCCGGTGAGCGAATCCGTCTACGAGGGCGCGGATAAGATTGTGCCCAGTACCGCGCCCACCGTGGTCAAGATTGAGGGTCATACTGATGAAGTGGACCCCCTGGCCCGCGGTAACCGCTTGCGTAAGGAAAGCTGGGGGGCTGGTGCTCCGCCGCGTGTGGGCGGACTTCTTCCACGATGCCTTGATGGATCGCGCGGCCACGATGACGTACTTCACGCTTATGGCCTTTGCCCCTACGGTGCTCGCGGCCTATTCGATAGCGACGCTCATCTTTTCCTCTCGGCGCGCCGAGGTACACGAATTAACTTCGCAGTTCATTGCAGACTACGTGCCCAGTTCGATGACGGAGCAGGCCGAGCACCTCGTGGGCTCCATCATTGGTTCCACGGCACAAGGCACCTTCGCGCTGGTGGTATCCGTGCTGGTTTCTCTTTTTGCCGCCTCGGCCTACGTGCGTGCCTTCTCCCGCACCGCCAATATCGTTTACGGGCGGGTAGAAGGCCGCGGGATTATCCGCACTTGGGCGCTCATGTGGGGGCTTACCATCATCTTGGTCATCGGCGCGGTCATCGTGCTTTTTGCCAACCTGCTGCGCGATACCATCGTGAGCGGTGTGGTCGAACCGCTGGCTGGCAAGCTGGACATGCAAGGCACCGCAGATTTTTTGGGCGGCATTTTTATGCCGGTGTGGAATTGGCTGCGCTTCCCGCTCACCGTGGTGATCGTGCTGAGCTTGATCGCTATCTTGTATCACTTTTCCCCAAACGTGCGGCCGGCGCGCTTTCGGTGGATAACCCTCGGCTCCGTTGTGGCGCTTAGCACCAATGTGGTGGTGTGGGGAGCTTTCGCTCTTTATACCCAGCGATTTGCTGGTGCCAGCGTCTACGGCGCCTTCAGCCTCATCATGGCTGTATTCATGGCCGTGTGGCTATCTAATACGATGCTCATTTTGGGCATCAAAATCGATGCGGAGGTTCTGCGCGCCAAAGAACTGCAATTGGGCCTGCACGCCGCGCGGCATATTCAGGCCCCGCCGCGTTCCGACGCCGCCGCTAAATCCCAAGCCCGCGCCCAGCACGACCTTGAGGAGCGAGCCGAGCGCATCTACGAACAGGCGGTGCGCCGAGAAGCGCGTGAAGAAGGCTAGCCCTGGTTGAGCAGGGCGAGGAGATCGCGTTGGACATCGCGGCGGCGCAGCTTGCCCAGCTGGTCGGCGGCGAGCGTCTCCATGGCAAAGAAGCGCTGCGGGACCTTATAGCGTGCCAACAACCCGCGGCAATGGTCGCGTAAGGCAGACTCGTCGAGTTGCGCGCCGGGGGCAAGCACCACGCAAGCGGCGACATCCTCTGAACCATCGGAGCGAGGAACGCCCACGACCGCGGCCTGGGCAATATCAGGATGGGAGGCTAAGGTCTTCTCAACCTCGCCGGGATAAACATTGAAGCCACCGGTGATGATGATTTCCTTGATGCGGCCCACCAACCTGATATGGCCATCGGGCTCGCGAACGCCCATGTCTCCGGTGCGGAACCAGTCTTCATGGAAGGCGGCGGCGGTGGCGGGGGCGTCGGCAAGGTAGCCGTTAAAGACCTGCGGGCCGCGGGCGAGGATCTCGCCGGCCTCGCCATCCGGCTGGGTGCGGCTGAGGTCCTGAGGATCGCCGATGCGCAGCTGCGTATCCGGAAGCGGCAGGCCGATGGTGCCGGCTCGCCGGGCGTCATTAAGGGGATTGATGGTCAGCACGGGAGAGGTTTCGGTGAGCCCATAGCCTTCCACCAGCATGCCGCCGGTGCGTGCTTCCCAGGGATCGATGATGCGCGAGGGCAGCGAGGCCGCGCCCGAAATGGAATAGCGCACCCCGCCGAGATCCGTGGGGGCGGATGAGCCAGCGGCGGTGGGCGCGGCCGCCATGGCCCGCTCGTAGATGGTGGGCACGCCCGGCATCCAGGTGGGGCGGCGCGTGGCTAGCGCCTTGGTCACCGCATCGGTGTGTGGGGCGGCAAGCAGGATGATCTCGGCCGCGCAGCGCACCGCGAGCAACACGCTCATCGTCAGGCCATAGGAATGGAACATGGGCAGCGCGGCCAGGAAGCGCTCGTGGCCAGCGCGCAGCGGGGCCTGGGTTTCTAGCTGCAGGCAGTTCGCCGCGAGGTTGCCGTGGGTTAAGACCACACCCTTGGGGCGGGCGGTGGTGCCGGAGGTGTAGAGGATAAGGGCGGCGTCGGCAAGCGTGGCGGGGTGTGCCTCTACCGGGGCGCCGTTTAGCGGAAGCGGTGCGCTAAGGGAGACGGAGATGGTGGTCTCTACCTGCGCGGAAACGGTGGGGGCGGTGTCCTCCCAGGCAATCGCCACGCGGGCGCCATGGTGGGCGAGCAGCGGGGTGAGCTCGTGCGCGGTATAGCGCGGGTTATGCTCCACCACCACCGCGCCCAAGCGCAGGATGGCGAAGAATGCCACCACGTGCTGCGGGCAATTGGGCAGCAGGAGCGCCACGCGGTCGCCGGGCCGCACGCCCATCTCGCGCAGGGCCCCAGCCGCGGCCGCCACCTGGGCATCGAGCTCGCCATAGGTCAGCGTCTGGCCGGCGAAGTAGGTGGCGGGGCGCTGCGGAAACCTCGTGACGGCGGCGGCGAGGAAATCCGTCAAGGTAGCGCCGTAATGAATATCTGCCATAGCCGCTAAGTTTAGGCCTTCGTCCCCAGCAGCTCGAGTAGGTCCTTGCGCACCTGGTGGCGGCGGATTTTGCCTAGGTGGTCGCGCGCCAGTTCTTCGAAGTGGTAGAAGGTGCGCGGCACCTTATAGCGGGTGAGGCTCTCGCGGCAGAATTCCTTCAGGCCTTCTGGATCGAGCACGGCGCCATCGCGCAGGGTGACGCAGCCGACG
The DNA here is from genome assembly GCF_001913985.1 of Corynebacterium sp. S5S1. Lineage (NCBI taxonomy): Bacteria > Bacillati > Actinomycetota > Actinomycetes > Mycobacteriales > Corynebacteriaceae > Corynebacterium > Corynebacterium sp. S5S1. The sequence continues at coordinate 54,166 of NZ_MKXT01000003.1, read as the reverse complement.
ACGTCCTCCGAGCCATCCTGGCGCGGGCGGCCCACGGCGGCGACATCTACGACGTCGGGATGCTGGGCAATCGCCTCTTCTACCTCTGCGGGGTAGACGTTGAAGCCGCCGGTGATGATGATTTCTTTGATGCGGCTGACCAGCTTGATATAGCCATCCGGCTCCATGAGCGCCATATCGCCGGTGCGGAACCAGCCATTATGAAAGGTCTTTTCAGTGGCGGCGGCATTGCCAAAATAACCCTGGAAAATCTGCGGGCCGCGCGCGAGCATCTCACCCGGTTGGCCGTCGGGCTGGGTTTCATCCAGGTTTTCGGGGTTGGCAATGCGCACTTCCGTATCCGGGAAGGGCACGCCCACATAGCCGGGGCGGTGCTTGCCATTCATGGGATTGGCCGTAAGGACCGGGGAGGTTTCTGTCATACCGAATCCTTCCACGAGCCGGCCACCGGTTAAGTTTTCCCAGCGCTCCACAATCTCTACGGGCAGCGTGGCGGCGCCGGAGAAGGCATTGCGGATGCCGCTTAGGTCCACGTCCTTTTCTTCCGCTGCGTCCATGATTTTTTGATACAGCGTGGGCACGCCCGGAAGCCAGGTAGGCGTGCGCTTTTTCACGATGTCCAGAATGAGCGGCATTTGTGGGGAGGGGACAAGGATGAGCTCGGCGCCCAAGTAGATGCTGAAGACGCACAGCGTCGTCATGCCATAGGCGTGGAAGATGGGCAGTGCCGCGAGGAAGCGCTCTTGTTGCTTGCCCATCTGCGGCACCCAGGCCTTGCCCTGGATGGCGTTGGCAATGAGGTTGCCATGCGAAAGTAGCGCGCCCTTGGGCTTACCGGTGGTGCCGGAGGTGTAGAGGATAAGCGCAATATCGTCTTGGGAGATCTCAGGGACATCGAGATCCGAGCCATCGCCGCCGATGGCCGAGCCGATGAGGGTGGACCACTCCACGGTATTGGGCGCGAGGCTGGTGAGCTGCTCGCGCTTGGCGGCCAGCGGCGGGATGGGCAGGCGCAGCGCGAGGCGCTTGAGCGGGGGCATGGCCTCGACCATGTTGACGGAGACGATGGTTTCTAGCGGGGTGGTCGAGCGCAGCTTTTCCAGCGTGGAGGCGGTTTTGTCCCAGGAGATAGCCACACGCGCGCCATGGTCATTGAGCAGCCCTTCCAGCTCCGGGGCGGTGTAGAGCGGGTTGTGCTCGACCACGGTGGCATCAAGTAGCTGCACCGCATAGAAGGCTGCGACGTGCTGGGGACAGTTGGGCAGGACGATGGCCACCTTGTCACCCGGGCGAATGCCAAAGGCCTTGAGCCCGGCCGCGGCGGCGCGCACCTGGGCATCAAGCTCCGCGTAGGTTTGCGTGCGGCCGAAGAAGTAGGTGGCGGATTTATTGGCGTTGGCCCGCAGGTTATCGCGGTAGTAGTCGACGATGGTCTTATCGCCGTAGTCCAGCCTGTGTGGGGTCCAGGCGCTGTAGTGTTCGAGCCAGGCTCGGGAGGTGGAAGCGGACACGCGAAAAACCTTTCGTTTGGCTACAAAAACTATTTCTGAAGGGATAGCATATCCCAAACGCGAAGAAGCCCTCTAGTTTTCTTCTAATGTCAGCAAAAAACGTTTGGCTTCCAGACCACCCGCGTAGCCGCCGAGCCCGCCATCGCTGCGCAGTACACGGTGGCACGGCCGCACGATGAGCAGGGGATTGGCGCCGCACGCACTGCCCACGGCCCGCGTCGCGCCGGGGCGGCCGAGTAACTTAGCGACGTCGCGGTAGGTGACCGTCTCCCCGTAGCCAATTTCCGCCAACTGCGCATGCACCGCGGCGCGGAAGTCGGTCGTCGCAGGCGGGTCGAGGGGAAGCTCGAAGGAGCGGCGCCGGCCAGCGAAGTACTCCGTAAGCTGTGCCTGGGCGGTATCGAGCACGTCTGCACTGCGCTTTCCGACGTCCCCTTCTTCCACACCGCCCATCTCTTTCTGCAGGATGCTGGCTGCGGTGAATTCGACACGGGAAAGCCCCCGCGGGCTCGCCTGCAGGCGCAGGGGTCCGAGGGGGCTATCGATAAGGCGGAACATCTCAGTTCTGTTCGGCCTCGAGGCGGCGGATGAGGTCTGCCTGGACCTCGCGGCGGCGGATCTTACCCATCTGGTCCTTCGCCAGCTCCTCAAAGTGGTAGAAGGTGCGGGGGACCTTGTAGCGGGTCAGGCGCTCGCGACAGTAGTCCTTCAGGCCCTCCGGGTCGAGGGCGGCACCGTCGGCGAGGTCGAGGCAGGCCACGACGTCTTCGGAGCCGTCCTCGCGCGGGCGGCCGACCACGGCGACGTCATCAATGCTTGGGTGCTCGCGCAGGATTTCTTCCACCTCGCCCGGATACACGTTGAAGCCGCCGGTGATGATGATTTCCTTGATGCGACTGACCAGGCGGATGAAACCATCCTCTTCCATGACGCCCATGTCACCGGTGCGGAACCACTCACCGTGGAAGGCGGCCTCGGTGGCCTCGTCATTGTTGAGGTAGCCCTTGAAGATCTGCGGGCCGCGGGCCAGCACCTCGCCCTCAACGCCGTCTGGTTGTGTCTCATCCAGGTTATCCGGGTTGGCAATGCGCACCTGGGTATCCGGGAACGGGATGCCCACGTAACCTGGGCGGCGGTCGGTGCTCATGGGGTTGCCCACGATAATCGGCGAGCATTCGGTGAGGCCATAGCCCTCCACTAAGAGGCCGCCGGTGTAGTTCTCCCACTTGTTGACCGTGTCCGAAGGCAGGGTAGACGCACCGGAGAAGGCCGCACGCACACCCTTGATGGGGATTTCCTGATACTCGGCGGCCTTCACGATGCGCTCGTAAAGCGTCGGCACGCCCGGAACCCAGGTCGGGGTGTGCTTCTTCATCAACTGCATAATGAGCGACATATCCGGCTTTGGCAGGATGACCAGCTCACCGCCGATGAACTGCGCCAAGGTCACGTTCATGGTCAGGCCATAAGCATGGAAGAAGGGGAGGGCGGCTAGCATACGCTCCGGCTTATCGCCCAGGCCGGGAACCCACGCCTTGCCCTGCAACAGGTTGGAAAAGAGGTTGCCGTGCGAGAGCATGGCGCCCTTCGGGGCGCCGGTGGTGCCAGAGGTGTACATAATTAGCGCGATGGTGTCCTTGTCCACGTCCTGCGGCGTGGTGATATCGCTGCCGTCGCCGCCGATGGCGTTGCCCACCAAGGTTTCCCACGGCACGGTATTGGGCGCCGGGGAAGAGAGCTGCTCGCGCTTGGTTTTCAGTGGCGGGATGGGCAGGCGCAGGGCCGCGCGCTGCAGGGTAGGCATGGCGTTGATCATGTTGATGGACACGACTGTTTCCAGGTTGGTGGTCGCGCGCAGCTTCTCCAAAGTCGGCGCTGCCTTATCCCAGGCGATGGCGATGCGCGCGCCGTGATCCTGGAAGAGCCCTTCTAGCTCGTGGGCGGTGTAGAGCGGGTTGTGTAGTACCACCTGGGCGCCCAGCTTCAAGATGGCGTAGAACGCCGCGATGTACTGCGGCGAGTTTGGTGCCACGATGGCGACTCGGTCACCGGGGCGCACACCGAAGGCCTTCAAGCCAGCGGCCGCAGCGCGAACCTGACGGTCCAGCTCCGCATACGTTTGGGTGCGTCCGAAGAAGTAGGTGGCCGGTTTATCGGCGTTGACCTCAAGATTGTTGTCGTAGATATCCAGCAACGTGGTGTCGCCGTACTCGAGGTGGTGCGGTGTCCATTCCGGGTAATACTGGAGCCAAGCCTGTGATTCGTATGCGGACAAAACTTTACCTTTCGGTAGCGTAGGTTTCTGGCAGGGGCCAGTATAGCGCCGGTAGAATTGAGCGCCATGCGCATCGCCATGATCTCTATGCATACCTCGCCGATTGAACAGCCCGGCTCGGGGGACGCCGGCGGCATGAACGTCTACGTCCTCAATAGTGCGCGCCAACTGGCTCGCCGGGGAATAGAGGTGGACGTCTATACCCGCGCCACTCGGCCTAGCCAGGGCGAAATCATTGAGGTTGAACCCCATCTGCGCGTCATTAATATCGTCGCCGGGCCGTACGAGGGTCTGGATAAAGAGGATCTGCCGACCCAACTGACCGCTTTCGCGGGCGGCATGGTGCAATTTGCCAAGTGGCAGGGCAAGAAATATGACCTTATTCACTCCCACTACTGGCTCTCCGGCCAGGTGGGCTGGCTGCTACGGGATCTCTGGGGCATTCCGCTCATCCACACGGCCCATACCCTCGCCGCGGTGAAAAACGCCTCCCGGACCGCGGATGACACCTTGGAGTCCGAGGCCCGCCGCATCTGCGAGCAGCAACTGGTGGATAACGCGGACCTGCTCGTGGTCAATACCGAGCAAGAAGCTCGCGACTTGGCCGAACACTATGATGCCGAGTGCGACATCATTCGCGTGGTCTCGCCCGGCGCCGACGTAGAGCTTTTTACCCCTGGTACGGTCCGCAATACCGAGCGCTCCCGTCGCGAGCTGGGCATTCCACTGCACACCAAGGTGGTGGCCTTTGTCGGGCGCCTGCAAAAGTTTAAGGGACCAGAGGTCCTCATTCGCGCCACGGCCGAGCTCTTCCGCCGCGAACCAGCGCGCAACCTGCGCGTGGTCATCTGTGGTGGCCCGTCGGGGGCCAATACGGCGCCGGAGGCCTATAGGGAGTTGGCGCGCGAGTTGGGCGTCGATAAGCGCGTGCGCTTTTTAGGCGCCCGCCCGCCAGAGGAGCTGGTGGGGGTCTACCGCGCGGCCGATATCGTAGCGGTGCCTAGCTATAACGAGTCCTTCGGTCTGGTGTCGCTGGAGGCCCAGGCTTCTGGCACGCCGGTGGTAGCCGCGGCCGTCGGCGGGCTGCCCATCGCCGTGGCCGACGAGGAGACCGGCTTGCTGGTGCACTCGCATGACCCGTCCGACTGGGCCGATGCTCTAGTCCGCCTGCTTGACGACGACCCCATGCGCATCGCCATGGGCGAGGCCGCCGTCGCCCACGCCGCACGCTTTAGCTGGGCCAGCTCCGCTGCCGCGCTCGCAGAAATCTATGACGAGGCCAGCCGCATCGAGGTTCCGGATTGCCATCAACGGCGGGCGATCGGGGATTAAACCCTGACGCCGGTAATAATTTCGTGGCATGCTGGAGGCATGACTAACGGAAAACTGATTCTTCTTCGCCATGGCCAATCCAAGTGGAACGAGTCCAACCAGTTCACTGGCTGGGTCGATGTAGATCTGACCGAAAAGGGCGAGGCGGAAGCCAAGCGCGGCGGTGAGCTGCTCGCGCAGGAAGGCGTTCTGCCCGACGTCCTGTATACCTCTCTTTTGCGTCGCGCTATCCGCACCGCAAATATCGCTCTCAACGCCGCCGACCGCCACTGGATCCCAGTGGTGCGCGATTGGCGCCTCAACGAGCGCCACTACGGCGCCCTGCAGGGCCTGAACAAGGCCGAGACCAAGGAAGAGTACGGCGAGGAAAAGTTCATGGCATGGCGACGCTCCTATGACACGCGCCCGCCGGAGCTGGCCGATGACTCCGAATACTCCCAGGCCAATGACCTGCGCTACGCGGACCTGGATAAGGTCCCGCAGACCGAGTGCCTGAAGGACGTCGTCGCCCGCTTCGTGCCGTACTTTGAAGAAGAAATCCTCCCACGCGCCAAGAAGGGCGAGACCGTACTTATCGCCGCGCACGGCAACTCCCTGCGCGCACTGGTTAAGCACCTGGACAATATCTCCGATGATGACATTGCCGGCCTGAACATTCCAACCGGCATCCCGCTGGTTTATGAGATCACCGAAGACGGCTCCGTAGTAAACCCAGGTGGCACTTACCTGGATCCGGAAGCCGCCGCTGCCGGTGCCGCCGCCGTTGCTGCGCAGGGCGGTAAGTAAGAAACTGCGCCACAGTCCCCGGGGAGTATTCCCTGGGGACTTTGTGATGGATAGGCTAGACACGTGGAATTGATTCTTTCCTTTGCCGCCGGCGTGGTGGCCTGCGGGCTGGCGCTGCCGGTGATTTCCTGGTTGCGCGGGCGCATTGCGCGCTACCGCCAAGCCACCGATGCCGAGGCTAACCAGGTCACGACGGTCAGCCAGGTGCTGCACCTGGCCGTGCAAGGCTCGCCGACGGCCCTGGCGGTGCTAGACCGCAACCAAGAAATCGTCATGTCCAATCCCGCCGCCCACGAGATGTCCCTGGTGCATGATCGCGCCGTGAACCCGGAGGTGTGGCAGACCGCGCAGGAGGTCTTCGAGGACAAGGAAACCCGCACCGTCGACCTGGCCATTCCTAAGCGCCGCACGGGTCACCGCGTCACCCAGTTCAAGGCGGTCATTAAGCCGCTGACGCTTAACGACGGCCGCTTTGTCATCATCTACGGAACCGATGAGAGCGAAAACGTCCGCATGGAATCCGCCCGCCGCGACTTTGTGGCAAACGTCTCCCACGAGCTCAAGACCCCCGTCGGCGGCATTGCCTTGCTGGCCGAGGCCCTGCTCCAAGACCCCGGCGACCAAGAGACCGTGGAGTACTTTGGCAATAAGGTTTACAAGGAAGCCAACCGCATGGCCGATATGGTCAGCGAACTTATTTCCCTGTCCAAATTGCAGGGTGCCGAGGCCTTGCCAGAGATGGAACCGCTAGCCGTCGATGACCTCATCGAGGAAGCGCTCTCGCGCAACCAACTGGCTGCGGAGGCTCGCTCCATCGAGCTCAACCGGGGCGCCTCCGTCGGCGTGCAGGTCAAAGGAGATAGGTCCCTGTTGGTTACCGCACTGTCTAACCTCGTCTCCAACGCGATTAATTATTCGCCGGAAAAGATGCCGGTATCGGTCTCCCAAAAAGTGGTGGATGGCGGGGTCGTGCTCATCCGCGTCACGGACCGCGGTATCGGTATCGCACCGGATGATCAAAAGCGCGTCTTCGAGCGCTTTTTCCGCGTAGACCAAGCCCGGTCGCGGCAGACCGGAGGCACTGGCCTAGGATTAGCAATTGTTAAACACGTGGTGGCCAACCATGGCGGCAACATCAAACTGTGGTCCCGGCCCGGTACGGGTTCTACATTCACCATCGAATTGCCCATTTACAGGGAAGAAAAGCCAGCGCAGGATGCTGGCATGAAGGATAATGAGAAAAGGGATGCCGTCGACGCGGCGGCGCCTGGGCTCCCGCGTGCAGTAGCACGCGTTGCAGCACGTCGAAAGGATAAAGCACAATGACCACCATCCTCATCGTTGAAGATGAAGAGTCGCTGGCAGATCCGCTGGCATTCCTCCTCCGCAAGGAGGGCTTCGAGCCGATCATCGCGCACGATGGCCCCACCGCGCTGGAAAAGTTTGCCGCTAACGACATTGATATCGTCCTTCTAGACCTCATGCTGCCCGGCATGTCCGGCACCGAGGTATGCAAGCAGCTGCGCACCACCTCGTCCGTGCCGGTCATCATGGTGACCGCACGTGATTCCGAGATCGACAAGGTCGTCGGCCTTGAGCTCGGCGCTGATGATTACGTGACCAAGCCTTATTCCTCCCGCGAGCTCATCGCCCGCATCCGCGCGGTCCTGCGCCGCGGTCACGATTCCGGCGCCACTGCCGATACCGAGGCGGAGCAAGAAGTAGCCGAGCAGATCCTCGAGGGCGGCCGCGTCAAGATGGACGTGGAACGCCACACCGTTACCGTCGCGGGCGAGCCGGTTTCCATGCCCCTCAAGGAATTCGACCTCCTGGAGTACCTGCTGCGCAACGCCGGCCGCGTGCTCACCCGCGGCCAGCTCATTGACCGCATTTGGGGCGCCGATTATGTTGGCGACACCAAGACGCTCGATGTCCACGTCAAGCGCCTGCGCTCCAAGATCGAGGAGCAGCCCTCCCGTCCGAAGCACCTGGTTACGGTGCGCGGCCTGGGCTATAAATTCGAGCTCTAGCTCTCCGCCCGCTGGTTTTCTGCCTGTAGGCTCCCGGCCTTCACGCTGGCCGGATGCTGCGTGAGCTGGACGCCGTGCTCGGCCGCCGCGGCGCGTGCCTTGCAGTGCGCGGCCAGAATCTCATAGGACTCTCGGCCCATGAGCGCTACCAGCTCGTCCTCGTGCGATTGCCACATCGGCAGCGGGTTGGCGTGGCAGGCGGCATCGGCCGAACAATACCAATCAAAGTCCTCGCCGCCATTGCCCCAACCGCGGCGGTCATACTCGCCGATCTGCGTGCGCAAAATCTCCTGCCCATCCGGGCGCTCTTCATAGTCTTCGTATCGGCGCAGCGGTAGCTGCCAGCACACCTCGGGTTTGACCACCGTGAGCTCCTCGCCGGTATCGACAGCCCACTGGTGCAGCGCGCAGCCCGTACCCGTAGCCCAGCCGGCGCGGTTGGCAAAAATGCACGCGCCGTCCACGATGGGTGTCTTCAGCGCCGGTTCCGGTTCGCCGTCCTCACCGTCGAGCTCGTCCCACTCTAGCCATGGCTCCAACTCGTCCGTAGCGTCCTGCGCGAGGAACTCATCTACCCCCGCTGGGCGCAGCTGCCAATACTTGGCGGGCATGCGCGAGACGGCGTCGTAAAGCTGGTCGCGGTCTTCCTCATCGGCCATATAGGCGCCATGCACGCAGCAGCCCACGTCGGGCTGGCTCTTATCGATGCCCCGGCATGCCGACGTCCCAAATTGGCAGCTGTAGTGCGATTCCACCCATGTTAGGTCGATGGAAAAGACGTGGTGTGGGTCGTTTGGGTTGGTAAATTCGAACCACTCCCGCGGGAAATCAGGGGCCTCTTCGCGGCCCGCTCTTATCGACGCCGCCGCGGGCGAGCTCGCAGGAAAACCTAGGTATACCGTGTCAGATTTTGGGCGATTCACACCTAACCACGGTAGACCTACTACGCTATTAGTGTGCGATTAGGTGTATTAGATGTCGGAAGCAATACCGTCCACCTCGTTGCGGTCGATGCCGCGACGGGCGGGCGGCCCACTCCGATGAGTGATTGGAAGACCCCGCTCCGGCTGGTAGAACAGCTGGACAAAAAGGGCAACATCCAAGAAAAGGGTGTAAAGAAGCTGGTCAGCGCCGTAGCGGAGGCGAGCGAGCTGGGCGATAAGTTGGGCTGCGCTGAATTTATCGCCTTTGCTACCTCGGCGGTGCGCTCCGCGCATAATTCGGAGGCCGTGCTCGATGAGGTGGAAAAGCAGACCGGCGTACGCCTGCAGATTCTCTCCGGCGTGGAAGAAGCCCAGCTGACCTTCCTCTCCGCACGCCGCTGGTACGGCTGGTCCGCCGGCCGTATTACCAACCTGGACATCGGCGGCGGCTCGCTAGAGCTGTCCACCGGTACCGACGAGCACCCCGACCTCGCCTTCTCCCTCGACCTGGGCGCTGGCCGGTTGACCCATAACTGGTTTGACACCGACCCACCGGAGAAAAAGAAGGTAAGTGCGCTGCGCGATTATATCGATGCGGAGCTCGAAGACGTTGCCCAGCAGATGAAGGCCATGGGCCCCGCTGGCCTCGCCGTGGGTACCTCCAAAACCTTCCGCACGCTGGCGCGCCTGACGGGTTCCGCCCCCTCGTCTGCCGGCCCATACGTCAAGCGCACGTTGACAGCACCGGGTCTGCGCCAGTTGATTTCCTTCATCTCCCGCATGACTGCGGCAGACAGAGCGGACCTAGAAGGTGTAAGTTCTAACCGATCGCACCAAATCGTTGCCGGCGCTCTAGTGGCCGAGGCATCCATGCGAGCCTTGGACATTGAGAAGCTGGAAATCTGCCCGTGGGCGCTGCGTGAGGGCGTCATTTTGCGCCGGACCGACAAGGGATTGGAATAGGAAGAGATCATGGCTGACAAGAAGAAGTTGACCGTGGCAGAGCTGCTGGCTCGCGATAAAAAGGCCCGCGGCGAAAAGGGCGGCAAGGACGACAAGCGTTCGCGCCGCCACCGCCGCAGCCTCGATGAAGGCGGCATTTCCGTTGCCGAGCTAACCGGCAACCTCAAGAAGGTCGAGGCTTCGCCTGCCGAGGCCAAGCACACCTCCGTCTCCATCGACGAGGACGCTCCCGTCATCCGCGCCCCCAAGGCCGCTGACGCGACCGATGCCGACTCCGCAAAGAAGTCCACCGACAAGCCAGCTTCTCAGTCCGCAGCCACGACCGCTGCTCAGCCTGCCGCGCCGAAGGCTGCGCCAAAGACCGCCGCAAAGGCAGAACCAAAGGCTGCTCCTAAATCCGCGGACCAGCCCGCAGCCAAGGCTGCCGCCAAGCCAGCGCAGACCGCAAAGCCGGCTGCTGCCGCCGCGGCACAGGAGGCGGAGAAGAAGAATCAGCCTTCTGCGGATGACACCGCGGTAATCCAGCGCGTGGGTAAGGCGAAGGCGGACGATGCCAAGCCTGCCGCTACCAAGCCCGCAGCGGAGAAGTCGGCCGCAGACAAGGCCGGCGCGGACAAGGCCACCGCAGCGAAGGCCGACAAGGGCGCGAAAGCGGCCGGAGCGGGAGCTGCGACAGCTGGTGCTGGAACGGCCGCTACAGCGGCGGTGCCGGCGTCGAAGAAGGCGGGCGTCGCTAAGGATGCCGAGGAAACCGGCAACCTTCCCAAGGTCGAGGACGACGAAGAATGGATCGAGGAAGAGCACGAGAAGCTCAACCCAGTTTCCATCCTGCTGATGGTTGTCGCGGGCATCCTGCTGGCGATTGTCATCTTCAAGGGCTTTGAGATTCTGTGGGATAGCTTCCCGCGCCTTGTCGTCGCCATCCTCGCGCTGTGCGTCACCGCAATTATGGTGGGCGTGACACACGCCCTGCGCACCGCGCGCGATGGATTCTCCATGTTCCTGGCCGGCTTTACCGGCCTTATCCTGACCTTCGGCCCACTGCTGTTGGTCATGCTCTAAGCCCCCGCTTGTCTACGCCCCGGTTACCCCACGTGGTAGCCGGGGTTCCGCATTTTTGGCATGGTGGAGACTATGACAAAGATTGCAATTTTAGGCGGCGGACAAATCGGCGAGGCTTTGACCTCGGGACTCGTGGCATCGGGTTTTGCGGGCTCGGATATCACGGTCACCAATCGCACCGAATCCCGCAGCCAGGAACTCAAAGAGACTTATGGCGTCAACGTCACCAGCGATAATGCGGCGGCGGTGGACGGCGCGGACTATATCTTCGCGTGCGTGAAGCCCTACGCCATCCTGGACCTGCTCGAAGGCCTTGAGCCGGCCAAGGATGCCGTGGTCGTGTCCATGGCCGCGGGCCTGACCCTAAAGCAGCTCCAGGGGGCGGCGGGCGAAGGCGTACCGGTGGTGCGCGTTATGCCCAATACCCCCATGTTGGTGCGTCGCGGCATGTGCACCTGCGCGGCCGGTGATCACGTGAGCGACGCCCAGATGGACGGCGTCCGCGAGCTGCTCGAGGCCGTGGGCGAGGTCGCGGTCATTCCGGAGAAGAATATCGATGCCGCCACCGCGCTGGCGGGCTCCTCCCCGGCTTATTTCTTCCTCGTGGCAGAAGCGCTTGTCGATGCCGGCGTGCAGCTCGGCCTTCCCCGCGACGTCGCCGAGAAGCTTGCCGCCCAGGCCGCAGCCGGCTCTGGTGAGATGCTGGCTAGCTCTGGCCGCTCGGCCACCCAGCTGCGCGCTGGCGTAACCTCGCCGGGCGGCACCACTGCGGCCGCCGTCCGCGAGCTGGAGGAGTCCGGCCTGCGCGGCGCGTTCTACCGCGCGGCAGAGGCCTGCTCCGATAAGGCCAAGGAGCTCGGCTAGCGCCTCCGTGTGCGACCTCCCCGTGGTGGGGGTGTACCCACCCGGGAGTGCTGGGGCAGGTGTTAAGCAGCGCTTTTAGGGGAAACCCTAATGAATGCTGTGAAAAAATTTGGCACTTGGGTCGCATTAGTCACATGTTTCACGATAGGCTAGGGCAAGCACGTGCGTGAAGTCCTGTGGGAGGGGAAGCCTACAGCGCGTAACGAGCTGAAGGGTTAGATATATATGGCAAATGAAGAAAAGGGAACCTTTCTGACGATCGCGGAGGTCGCCGAGATTATGCGCGTCTCCAAAATGACCGTCTACCGTTTGGTTCACGCAGGCGAAATGCCGGCTGTTCGCGTCGGACGCTCCTTCCGCGTTCACGAGTCTGCCGTCAACGAGTACTTGGAGGCTTCCGTCTACGGAGCCTAGGCTCGCGCCGCACAGACAGCGCCCACCTCTGTTGGCCCTCGAGGTCAGCGGTGGTGGGCGCTGTTGTTTCGCATAGGCCCTTTTTGGTCACGGGCTGGGTGCTGGGTAAGATGGTGTGCATTCGTGTCGGCTCGCTGATGTGGCCCGCGGTCCGTGTGGCCACGGCGGCAAGAGTGCACCTTCGCCGTTTTAGCGCTGACAAGTTTGACAGTACGTACTACACGAAAGTGAGGACTCCATGGGTTCCGTCATTAAGAAGCGCCGCAAGCGCATGTCCAAGAAGAAGCACCGCAAGATGCTGCGCCGCACCCGCGTGCAGCGCCGTAAGCTGGGCAAGTAAACCCCAGCCCGCTTCTTGCCCTCCGCCATTGTGCGGAGGGTTTTTGCATGCTTGCCGAAGCCCCCAGCGCCCTCTACCGCCCTCGCTACCGCCGGTAGTAGCGCCAGCCGCCATAGGAAAAGGCGGCGGTGGCCAGCGCCGGGAGGCCATAGGTGCGGATGGCGCGGCGCACGGAGCGATAGTCGCGCACGAGCCAGCCACGGTCGCCAGCGATATCGCGCAGCTTGCGGTCCGGGTTGATGGCTACGGCGGTGCCAACCATGGACAACATGGGCACGTCGTTGGCGGAATCCGAATACGCGGTGCAGCGCGAGAGGTCGAGGCCTTCGATGGTCGCGAGCGCGGCCACGGCGTGCTTTTTGCCGGGCCCGTGGAGGATATCGCCGACCAGCCGGCCGGTGAACTTGCCGTCTTTGACCTCCGCGACGGTGCCGAGCGCGCCGGTAAACCCGAAGCGCCGAGCGAGCACCTGCGCTAGCTGGACCGGCGTGGCGGTGACCAGCCACACTTGCTGGCCGGCGGCTAGGTGCATCTCCGCCAGCTGTGTGGTGCCGGGGTAGGCGCGGCGGGCCAGCGAGGCGTCTACAATCTCCTCGCATAGCTCCACCAGCTCGTCGACGCTGCGGCCTTTGACAAACTCCAGCGCCTGCGCGCGGCCGACGGCCACGTCCTTGGCATTTTCGCTGCCGGAGACGCGGAACTTGAGCTGCTTCCACGCAATCGGCAGGATTTCAGAAAGCCGGAAGTAGCGCCTGCGCGCCAAGCCAAAGGCGAATTCCACGAGGGAAGAGCCTTGGATGAGGGTGTTGTCGACGTCGAAAAACGCTGCCGCGCCCACATCCACCGGTACGTCTGGGTCTTGGGCGGTGATGCGTTGTGCACCGGCCGCGTCATAGGAGCCGGTGACCGAGTCCACGCCGGAGGCGAAATCCTCCAACTCCAGCCCGAATTCCTCCAGCGCCGCGGCGGCCGCGGCTTCACCGGCGGTGCGCTGTGATTCCTCGTCCAGCGGGGCGAGCGCTTGGGTCTCCAAGAAATTACGCAGGTTACCGCGCGAGGCGGTCCAATTGGCCAAGAAGTCGCGGGGGGATTCGGGGAACCCTGGGGGAGTGGTAGCGGACACGAGTGAGACAAACAGCTTTCGCAAACGCGGGGTGGACTAACGTGTCCATAGTAATGGTTTCGACCGCCGCCGTCCTTGTGAGGAGAATATGTCTCAGCATCTCGTCGAGCTCATGGTGCGCACCACCTGCGGTTCTTGCGCGCGCGTGAGGGAGCAAATCACCCCCGTCATCAAGCGGGCAGGCGCGGAGCTTGCTGTGCGTAACGTGGATGAGGACGCGGAGCTGGCCATGGAGTTCGGTGACCGCGTGCCCGTTGTGGTCATCGACGGCGAAGAGTTTGCCTGCTGGGAAGTAGACAACGAGGAGTTAGCGGCCGAGCTGGCCGGTTGATTCGGGATCCGCGACACCGACGGGTAGTCTTTTGGAGGATTAAAATCAATCAAAGGGTTGAGGAGTGTTGTGCATGAGCGTGCTCGTCGTGGGCATGTCCCACCAGTCGGCGCCGGTGGCGCTGCTGGAAAAGCTGAGCATGGATAGTGCGGTCCAGGATTCCGCCTGCGGGCAACTCGTGGCGGCCGAGCCGCTTTCAGAGGCCATGATTATCTCCACCTGCAACCGCATGGAGGTCTACACCGTCACCAGCTCCTTCCACGCCGGCGTGCAAGAAGTCGTGCGCGTGCTCACCCAGGTTTCGGGCGTGGGAGAGCAGGAGCTGCGCAACTACCTCTACGTGCGCTATGCCGACGCCGCGGCCGAGCACTTGATGTCCGTGACCTCCGGCCTGGATTCCATGGTGGTGGGCGAGCAGCAGATCATCGGCCAGGTGCGCAGCGCCTACCAGTCCGCCTCGGAGCAGGGCACGGTCGGCCCGCGCATCCACGCGCTGGCGCAGGCCGCGCTGCGGGCGGGCAAGCGCGTCCACTCCGAGACCGATATCGACGAGGCCGGCGCCTCCATGGTGTCCTTCGCCTTCGACCAGGCCCTGCAGCGCCTCGACGCCGAAGACCTGAGCGGCAAGACCGCGCTGGTCCTTGGCGCGGGCGCCATGGCATCCCTCGCCGCCACCCACGCCGGCCGGCTGGGCGTCAAGGAGCTGGTGTTGGCCAACCGCACCCGCGAGCGCGCCGAGCGCCTGGCCAGCCACGCCGAGGAGGCGGGCGTTGCCACCCGCGTCGTGGACTTTTCCGAGCGCGCCGCCGCGCTTTCCGACGTCGACCTGGCCATCTCCGCCACCGGCGCCGAGAACTTCACCATCGCGGCCACCGACATTCCTGCCGGCCGCGATCTCATGCTCATCGATCTTTCCCTGCCGCGCGATATCGACGATGCCGCCGCCGCGGCCGAGGGCGTGGATCTGGTCAATATCGAGCGCCTGAGTAAGTCGCTCTCGGCCGCCTCCACCGATCTCGCGGCCGGTACCAGCCCGCACGCCCAGGCCCGCCACATCGTCGACGAAGAACTCGCGGCCTATACCTCAGCCCAGCGCGTGCGCGACGTCGCCCCGGCCGTAAGCGCCCTGCACCGCCGCGCGGCCGATCTCGTCGAGTGCGAGGCCGCGCGCCTGCACCACAAGCACCCCGAACTCGCGGGCAAGCAACTTGAGGACGTCCAGCGCGCCCTTAAGCGTGTGGCCGATAAACTGCTGCATGAACCGACGGTGAGGGCGAAGAAACTGGCGGCGTCGGAAAGCAGCGTCAGCAGCGAGAACGCCCTGCAGGAACTCTTTGGCCTGCAGCTGGAAGGCTCCGGCGTGTCCGTGGCCGTCAATGAACTGCCCACCATGACTAAGGAGGCCTAAATGTTTCAGATTGGTACCCGCGGCTCCAAGCTCGCCACTACCCAGGCGGGCCATGTGCGCGATTGGCTTATCGACGCCGGCTTTGACTCCCAACTCCACATCGTCACCACCGCCGGCGACGTCAACATGGCGCCCGTCGAGCGCATCGGCGTCGGCGTATTTACCCAGGCGCTGCGCGAGGCTCTCTATGCCGGCGAGTGCGATATCGCCGTGCACTCGTTTAAGGACCTGCCCACCGCGCCCGATGATCGCTTCCGCCTCGTCGTGCCGCAGCGCCAGGATTCCCGCGAGGCGCTCGTCGCCCGCGATGGCCTGAGCCTGGAGCAGCTGCCGCAGGGTGCGCGCGTGGGCACCTCCGCCCCGCGCCGCATCTCCCAGCTCGCCGCCCTCCGCCCGGACCTGGAGATTCGCCCGCTGCGCGGCAATATCGATACCCGCATGTCCAAGGTCACCGACGGCGAGCTCGACGCCGTCCTGCTGGCCTACGCCGGCCTGCTGCGCGGCGGCTATGCGGACCGCGCCACCGAAATCTTTGAGCCTTCCGTCTTCATGCCGGCGCCGGCCCAAGGCGCACTCGCCATCGAGGCCGTGGCCGGCACCGAGGCCGCCGCGGCCCTAGACGCCATTGTCGACGACCGCGCCTCGGCCGCAGCTGCTGGTGAGCGCGCCGTGCTGGCCCGCCTCGAGGCCGGCTGTACCGCGCCGGTGGCCGCCACCTCGCGCTGGGACGGCGACGAGCTCACCGTGCGCGGCGGCGTCTTCGCGCTCGACGGATCCCGCCAGCTCATCGCCACCGCCTCCGGCTCCGCGGCCGAAGCCGCCGACCTTGGCGCGCGCATCTCGGACGAGCTTTTCGCCGGTGGCGCGGCCGAGCTGCTGGGCAAGTAATTTCGCCTTTAGGCGCTAATAATTTAAGGTGTAGATACCACAGATCATTGTTCCGCAATGATCCGGCCCCCTTTAAGGGCATCCCAGGACGCAAGGCCTGGGATTTTGGCCGTTAAGACCGTGTCACCCACCGCCGGCGCGGGGAACCACACCGCATGCGATCATGTCCGTGCGCGGTGCCGCGCGCCCGATTTTAGAAAAGAACTTTATGAGCAATGCCGCGCCAGACACCCAATTGGGCAAGATCGTCTTTGTGGGCGCTGGTCCAGGTAATCCCGACCTGCTGACCGTGCGCGCCCGCGAGGTTCTGGCAAATAGTGCCATCGCCGTGACCGATCCGCAGGTCATGCAGGGCGTGCGCGATGCCGTCGCCGCCGCGCTGCCCGTTCCGCAAGAGCTTCTCGACGCCGCCGAGGCCGAATACGCCCAAATGTGCGCCGATGCCAAAGCCAAGGGCGCACGCCGCAAACCGCCGCGCCCCGCGCCGCCGACGGCCGCGGTGCTGTACGAGCCGGCCGCAGATATCGTCGGCCAGCTGCGCGAGTGCTTGGTCAAGGCCGATGGCGAGGATGTCATCCGCCTGGTCACCGGCAACCCGCTGCACCGCGAGTCCATCAAGGCGGAGATCAACGCCGTGGCGTCTGCCGGCCTGGAGTTCCAGGTGGTGCCGGGCATGTCCCTGCCGTCTACCGTGCCGTCCTTTGCCGGCATTGCGCTCGGCTCGACTTACACCGAGGCCGACGTAACCGACGGCGCCGATTGGGACGCGCTGGCCAATGCCACCCAGCCCATCGTCCTGCAGGCCACCAAGGAAGACCTGCCGGTCATCTCCGATGAGCTGCAGCAGCGCGGCATGCCGGCCGAGACCGAAGCATTCGTCACCGTCCACGGCACCACCCGCCTGCAGCGCACCTATGAGACCACGCTGGGCACCATGGGCAAGCTGGACGCTGACCTCACCGGCCCGCTCGTGGTCACCCTCGGCCGCAGCATCGATGACCGTACCAAGTACTCCTGGTGGGAAAACCGCCCGCTCTATGGTTGGCGCGTGCTCGTCCCGCGCACCAAGGAACAGGCCGGCCCGATGTCCGCGCGCCTGGCCGGCTACGGCGCCATCCCGCAAAACGTGCCCACCATCTCCATCGAACCGCCGCGCAACCCGGCGCAGATGGACCGCGCCATCAAGGGCATCGTCGAGGGCCGCTATAAGTGGATCGTCTTCACCTCCGTCAACGCCGTGACCGCGGTATGGGAGAAGATCGCCCAACTCGGCCTCGACGCCCGCGATTTCGCCGGCGTCCACCTTGCGGCCGTGGGCACCAAAACCGCGGCCGCCATCCGCGCCAAGGGCATGGTCCCGGAGCTCTTGCCACACAAGAAGAAGCAGAACGCCGAGGGCCTGCTCGATGTCTTCCCCAACTTTGTGGAAGATATCGACGCCGTCGGCCGCGTCCTGCTCCCGCGCGCCGATATCGCGGCCGACACCCTAGTTGACGGGCTCAAGGCTCTCGACTGGGAGGTCGACGACGTCGTGGCCTACCGCACCGTCCGCGCCGCCCCGCCTTCGGCCGAGATCCGAGACATGATCAAGACCGGCGGCTTCGACGCCGTCGCCTTCACCTCCGGATCCACCGTGCGCAATCTGGTGGGCATTGCGGGCAAACCGCACCAGCGGACGATCATTGCGTGTATCGGGCCGTCGGCAAGAGCGGCCGCGGAAGAGATGGGCCTGCGCGTCGATGTGGTGCCCGAAGTCGCCGACGTGCCCGCGCTTGTCGACGCCCTCGCAGACCACGTCGCCGCCCTCCGCGCCGCCGGAAACCTGCCCGCGCCGCGCAAGAAACGCCGCTCGCGCAAGAAGGCTACTAAGGTCGACAAGGCATAAGTTTTAGTCTCGCTCTAAGGAGTACCCAATGAGCACCTTCCCAGCCCGCCGCCCACGCCGCCTGCGCACCACCCCGCAGATGCGCAACCTCGTGGCCGAAACCGAGGTCCGCCCCTCGGACCTGATTCTGCCCATGTTCATCGTGGACGGTCTCGACGCCCCGCGCGAGATTCCCTCCATGCCGGGCGTCTACCAGCACACTTTCGATTCCCTGCGCCGCGCGGCCGAGGAGGCGCTGGAGGCCGGCGTGCCGTGCATCGACCTTTTCGGCGTGCCGCTCGATGAGGACAAGGATGAGACCGGCTCCGTCGCCTGGGACCCCCAGGGCATTTTGAACCGCGGTATTTCCTGCCTGCACGAGGAATTCGGCGATGACCTCATCGTTATGGCCGATACCTGCCTGGACGAATTCACCTCCCACGGCCACTGCGGCGTACTGGATGACAAGGGCCGCGTGCTTAACGACGAATCCGTCAAGCTCTACCAAGACATGGCCCGCTCCCAAGCCCGCGCCGGCGCCCAGATCGTCTCCCCGTCCGGCATGATGGACGGCCAGGTTGCCGCCATCCGCGCTGACCTCGACGAGGCCGGCCACGAGGACGTTGCCATCATGGCTTATTCCGCCAAGTACGCCTCCGCCTTCTTCGGCCCGTTCCGCGACGCGGTCGGTTCCTCCCTCGAGGGCGACCGCCGCACCTATCAGCAGGACCCGCGCAACTTCCGCGAATCCCTGCTCGAAGCCGAGCTCGACATCGAAGAGGGCGCGGACTTCGTCATGGTCAAGCCCGGTCTGCCCTACTTGGACGTGCTCTCGGCCGTGGCGGAGACTTCTCCCGTGCCGGTTGCGGTCTACCAGGTCTCCGGAGAGTACGCGATGGTCAAGGCCGCGGCCGCCAACGGGTGGATCGACGGCGAGGCCATCATGCTCGAGTCGCTGACCGCATTCAAGCGCGCCGGCGCCGGCCAGATTCTGACCTACTTCGCTACCGAAGCCGCCCGCCTTCTCAAGTAAAGGACCCCTGTGACTGCTACGCCCCCGTCGCCCGCCCCTGCCCCTCGCACGCAACGCCCGCCGCGGCAGCAGCGGCCGGAGTCCGTGACGTACATGCTGTGGCTGTGGCTGGGCGCGCTATGCGGCGAGGCCGTGCACCAGGTGCTCAACGTGGTGCTCACGCTGCTCAACCACGACGTACTCATGTCGCAGGCCAAGGAGATGGCCAAGTCCGCACCGGCCGGCGTGGATGAAGCCCAGCTTTCCGACGCCTTCCTCCGCACCGCCGCCTACGGTTCCGTCGCTCTTTCGGCTGCCATTTCCTTGGCGATTATCGTGCTGTTGGCCTTCCTGTTGCGGTCCCTTGCTAACCGCAGCAGGCGGGCCGGCACCTCGCGCCGCGTGTGGTTCGCTTTTTCGATCTACTTCGGATTCCGCATTCTGCTGACCTTCATGGTCACCCCAGCCGGCGCGGACGTGCCCGATTGGCTCTTTGCCGCCGATGGCATGGTGCAAATTCTCGTCGGCGTCGCGGCGGTGCTCGGCCTGATTTTCTCCGTGCGGGCCGATACCTTGGATTACACCGGCGAGCTCGAGCAGATGCGCGAGCTGGAAAAAGAACTCGAGCGAGCGCAGCGCGAGAAGAAGCGCGCCGAGGAAGAGCGCAAGCGTTCCAAGGGCGACCAGCGCAGCAAGCGCGACAGCAGCAAGCGCGATCGCACCGACCACACCAACCGCACCGACCGTGCTGACCGGACCGACCGGGAGGATGAGCGATGAGCAATACCGAGCGGCCCGGGCCCCGGGACTATAACCGGGCGGCCCGAAACTCCTCCGCCAACCAAAACCTCGACGCATGGCCGCGGCCCCTGCGTTGGGCATATTGGGTGCTCGTCGTCAGCGCCGTGATCATGCTGGTGAGCGGCATGGTGGGCATCTTCGGCTCGGGCGGGCCACAGGCCGAGCCGAAGAATGCGCAGGTCGCGGAGTACCTCCATTCCAATCGCCTGTTTGTCGCGGTGACCAATGCCGTCGGCGCCATTCTGCTTGCGCTCTTCGCGGCGCAGCTGGCCGCCGGGTCCAAGTGGGCGCGCCGCATCATTACCGTGGTCATCGCGTTCGCGCTTTTTACCAATATCGCCGCCCTCGCACTCGGAATCGGCGGGCTTGGGCTGCTGATTATCCCCATCACCTTGATTGTTGCCCTCGCGCTGCTTTTCCAGCCGCAGTCCAACCGCTTCATCAAGGACCGCAGCTTGCGTGGCTAATTAGCCCCCACTCCAACTTTTGATTCATAATTGGGGCATGTCTCGAACACATCGTGCCCCGCTTATCGACGCCGCCCTCGGCCGCACCCCCTCCCGCCCCCCAGTCTGGTTCATGCGCCAGGCCGGCCGCTCGCTGCCGGAGTACCGCGCCGCCCGCGAGGGGATTAGCATGCTCGATTCCTGCTTCATGCCGGAGCTGCTGGCCGAGATTACACTGCAGCCGGTGCGCCGCCACGACGTCGACGCCGCCATTTTATTCTCCGATATCGTCGTCCCGCTTAAGGCCGCGGGCGTCAAGGTCGATATCGCGCCGGGGCGTGGGCCGGTGATGGAAAAAGCGGTGAGGAGTAGGGAGGACGTCGGCAAGCTGCCGCTGCTGGAGACTGACGTCCCCGAAGTTAACGAAGGTATCGCCCGCATCCTGGCCGAGCTTAGCGAAACCCAAGCGCTCATTGGCTTTGTTGGCGCGCCGTTCACGCTGGCCAGCTACCTCATTGAGGGCGGGCCATCCAAGAACCACGAGCGCACCAAGGCCCTCATGCATGCAGAACCGGAGACCTGGCACATGCTCATGCGCCGCCTAGTTCCGACCATCACCCGCTTCCTGCAGGTGCAGGTCGATGCCGGCATTGATGCCATGCAGCTTTTCGATTCCTGGGCCGGCTACCTCAATGAGCGCGACTACCGCGAGTTCGTGCTTCCGTACTCCCGGGAAATCCTGGCCGGAGTGGAGATTCCACGCATTCACTTCGGCGTCGGCACCGGCGAGCTGCTGCCGGCCATGTCGGAGGCGGGGTCGGAAGTTATGGGCGTCGATTATCGCGTGCCCATGGACGCCGCGGCCGAGCGCGTAAGCGCCCGCGTGCTGCAGGGCAACCTCGACCCGGCCATGCTTTTTGCCGGCGATGCCGCCGTGCGCCAGGCCGTGCGCACCATCCGCGGCGAGGTCGACCGGGCCCGCGAGCGCGGCGATATTGACGGCCATATCTGGAACCTCGGCCACGGGGTCTTGCCAACTACCGACGCGGAGGCCATCACCCGCGCCGTATCCATCATCCACGAGGAGGGCTAAATGCGTATTGCGATTATTGGTGCCGGCCTGGCGGGCTTGACGGCCGCTTACGAGCTGCGCGACCACGACGTTGAGGTTTTCGAGGCCGCCGGCCGTATCGGCGGCAAGCTGTATTCCGTGCCGTTTAATGACGGCCCCACCGACATGGGCGCCGAGGCCTTCCTCGCCCGCCGCCACGACGCCGTGGAGTTCATCAAATCCCTCGGCCTCGGCGACAGCCTGGTTGAGCCCTCCGGTCTGCACTCGCTGGTGTACTCCGGCGAGCTTAAGCCGCTGCCGCGCGGCGGGATGATGGGCATTCCTTCGCACTCGGAGCCGGTCGCACACTTGGTCTCGGCCGAGACTGCGCGTCGCATCGATAACGAGGAGCCTTTCGAGTGGACGGCCGGCAGCGACGTCTCCGTCGGCCGCCTAGTGCGCCAGCAGTTTGGCGACGACCTCGTTGACCACGTCATCTCCGCCCTCCTCGGTGGCGTGTACTCCTGCTCGGCCGATGACCTGGGTGTGCGCGCGACCATGCCTGCGCTGGCCGAGACGCTCGACGTGCTCTCCGAGCGCGGCCCAGTCACACTCTCGGCCGCGGTTCGCTCGTTGGAAGAGGCCCGCGCGGCCAAGCCGAGCAGCGGCGGACCCGTCTTTCAGACCTTCCGCGGCGGCTACGCAGAACTCTACGAGGCGCTGGCCGATAAATCCCGTGCCAAGATCTACCTCGATACCTTCATCTCGGGCATCACTCGCGAGGGCGAGAAATTCCGCTTGGCCGGCGCACCCGGCGATACCGTCCCCTTTGACCGCGTGCTGGTGGCCACTCCGGCCCCGACCGCAGCGCGCCTGCTGCCCAAGGTGTCCCCGCGGGCGGCGGAGCGGTTGAAGAGCGTGAAGCTAGCGGCGTCGGCAGTCGTGGGCCTGAAGTTCGAGTCTGACACGGACCCGGCCGGCAAGGCATTGCCGCAGAACTCTGGCATCCTCGTCGCCACCGACCAAGACGACGTTCACGCCAAGGCATTCACGCTGTCCTCGCGCAAGTGGCCGCACTTGGCAGAGCGCGGCGGGGCTCTCGTGCGCGCCTCCTTCGGCCGCTTTGGCGACGACGCCATCGTCCGCGCCGAGGAAGATGACCTCGTCGACTACGCCCTCGACGACCTTCAGCGGCTTACCGGCTTCGACGGCCGCGCCGCGGGCGTTGCCGAGATTTTCACCCAGCGCTGGTTCGGCGGCCTGCCGCGCTTTGATGCCGGCCACCTGGAAACCGTGGCCGGTGCGCGCGGTGCCCTCGCGGCGACGCCGGGCATCGATGCCGCCGGCGCTTGGGCCGGCGGGGTTGGGGTGCCAAACGTTATCGCGGACGCCCGCGCTGCTGCGGCCCGCATCGCTCGCTAGCGGCGGGGCTCGCTAGCTGCGGGCATGCCAATGCGGCAGCAGGGCATCCTGCTGCCTGGCGGTTGCGGGGCTACTGGGGCGATGATGGCGCGGTGTGAGCCCAGGGCGGCTGCCACACCACGCGGCCTCGGCGTCGAACGAGGCGCCCGCGCACCGGTGGGGCATTCGGGTCATCGTCGTTGACGCCGTTGTGGTACGGGCAACAGGTCGCGAGGTTTGCCATATTGGTATCGCCGCCGTGTCGCCACGCCTGCAAGTGGTGTACCTGGCATTTATCCGCCGGATAGTTGCATTCGACCCACGGGCATACCGGATTTTCGGCAGCAGCCATGAGCCGTTGCTTTTCACTGGCCATGCGTTCCGTCCGGTAGAGGTTGACCGCGCCCTCGAAGGGGTGAACGAGGGTGATAAGCCCGCGCTCTGCCAGCGTGCGCGAAACGAGTTCCGCGCCGGTGAGGCGGGCACCGTTGGTGAGCTGGATGGTGATTTCCTCGCCGTCGCCATCGATGATGCGGTCGAGTTCGTCGAGCGTGATAATTGCATTCGTCGTAATGGTCGGACGGGTGGCTGGGGCGGCGCCGGAAGGGGAGAAGAGCTCCGCAACGGAATCGAGAGGCGCGTCCTCGTCCAGGCTGGATTCCAAGTCTGCGATGAGCGAAGAGGGCCCGGTAATCGCGAGGGTCCACGGCGCGTCCTTGCGGCGGCGGATGCGCACACCGGGGCGCGGCGGGGCTGGGGGATTGAGCTCGCGCAGCTTCTTGCGCGCCAGCTTTTCCATCTCATCGGTATCGGCGGCAGTGCGACACAGCTCCACGCGCAGGCGCCAGGCATCGCGCTTGGTCTTAGCGCGGGATGCGTAGCGCTCGATAACCTCCAGAGTGGGCAGCGGGTGGGCGCGGTCGCGCGCGGCGGTAACCGCTTGGCGTTGCTGGCGGGTGAAGGAGGTGGGGGCAAAGAGGGCGTCGGCAAGCGTGAGCAAAGTGCGGGCCGTCTTATTGGGCGCACCGGCGGCGCGCAGCTGGTCTTCAGACATGCCGGCGCACCCGGCAACGATGTCGATGCCAGGCGCCAGGGCCGCAAGATAAGTCTGAAGAGCTGTCATGCCCCGCAGCCTAAGCCACGGCGTGCAACCCGCGCGAGGGCGAGCGCGCGAACCTGTGGATAACTAGGGCCCAAAAGGTGAATTTCGGCCCGCACGCCCGGTGGGCCTGTGGATAACTAGCCTTTATTGCGGAAGACGAAGATGGAGGAGAAGTCCTGATCCCCGTGGCCCATGGCCTGCATTTCCTCGAAGCGGCCGATGGCGGCGGTCAGGGCGGGCAGCGGCTTGGTGGAGGTCATCTCCATGAGCTTGGCGTCCTTGGCTAGGGCGTCGACGGTGAAATCGCCCGGGTCGGTATTGCGCTCGCCGGTGATAAACGGCGCCTTCATATTGGCGATGAATGACAGACCGGTGATATCGAGCATCTGCAGCACCACCTCGGAGTCCAGGCCCTCGGACTCGCCGAGTTGCAGGGCTTCGAGCAGGCCCTCGGCGGTGACGGCGAGCGCGAGGTTCGCCAGCAGCTTTCCGATGGCCGCCGTGGCCGCCGCCTCCACTCCGATGAGCTTGTCTTCGCCCGCCCAGGACTCGGCGAGGGACATGGCTTGCTCGCGGCGGGCGTCGTCAGGCGTGCCCACATAGACGCCGAGCTTGCCCTCGCGGGCCGGTCCGAGCGTGCCGACGACCGGGGCATGGACGTAGGTTTCCACGGCGGCGGCGAATTCGCGGGCATCGTTGGGCGAGACGGTGGTGGTATCGATCCAGGTCACGCCGGCGGGGATGAGCTGCGGCTCGACGACGACCTCGCGGACATCGTCAGGCCCGAAGAGAGAGGTAATAATGACCTCGGCGTTCGCTACGGCCTCGGTGGGCGAGGCGGCAAGCTCGGCGCCTTCCTCCACCAACGGCTGGGCGCGCTCGGCGGTGCGGTTCCATACGGTCAATTCGATGCCGTCTTGCTCATTGAGCAGGCGGCGGGCTAGTTCGGTTCCCATGCGGCCAGTTCCAAGAAATGCAATCCTCATGCTTTCCCAGTGTGCCATCATTGGGTGCAGGCTCGCTGCCTTTCGTGCGGGTCCCGGACGAGGGAGCCGTACCCGGCGCCGCGACAAGACGGCCAGGAAGCAGCTATGGCGTGGTTCATCTTGATTTTCTCCGGCGCATTCGAGGCCGTGTGGGCGGCGGCGCTGGATAAGTCCGCAGGTTTTACTCGCCTGTGGCCCTCGCTCATTTTCCTCGTGGCTTGCGCGATTTCCATGGGCGGGCTGACGTGGGCGATGCGCAGCATCCCGGTGGGCACGGCCTATGCGGTGTGGGCGGGCGTTGGCGCGTCGGTGGCGGTTATTTATTCCTTCGCCGCCGGACACGAGGCTGCCACGGCGTGGAAGGTGCTATTCCTCGCCATGATCATCGGCGGCATCGTGGGGCTAAAAGCGGTGAGCTAGAGGCCCGGGATCCGCGGCGCAGGCGGCAGCGGCAACTCCGGCGGGGCGGGCGCAGGCACGGCGGGCACGGCCGGCACATCAGGCACCGCGTCCTCGATGCGTCCGCGCACCTCGTGCGGCGGAATATTGAGGTTCGGCAGGCCGCTTTTATCCCGCGCAGGTGGGCGTGGGGCAGGCGCCGCTGGTTGCGGACGCGGGGCGGGCGCTGGTGCGGGCGCGGGCGCGGGCCGTTGCTGGGGCGCGGGAGCCAGGCCAGGACGCGAACCAGGTCCGGACGCGGGAGCAGGTGCCTTGTCCAACGACGCAGGCTCCGCGGTCGGCGGCGAAGGAGCGGCCGGCTTGTCCTCCCGAGGAAGGTCGCGCGGGGCGAGCGGGCGGGGAGGGGGCTGCCAGGAGGGGGCGTCGGCAAGCGGGGTGGCACCCACCGAGGTGGGCAGCGGCCGCTCGGGTTTGGCGCAGCCGGCGAGGCAGAAAGCGGCCAGAATAGCGAAAATGAGAGTGCGCTGCATTGAAAATCCCCCCGAATTGAAACGTGCAACGCCCCGAAGTTTAGCGGCTGACTGTGAATCGCGCACTCCAACTTTTGTATAGCGCGCGAATCGCTAGAATGTCAGACATGCCTAATACTTCCCAGTCGCAACAGTGGTTTGAGCGTTCCTCCAAGGTGATTCCGGGCGGGGTGAACTCGCCGGTGCGCGCGTTTGGCTCCGTGGGTGGCCAGGCTCGCGTGATTGAGCGCGGTGCGGGCTCGCGCCTGTGGGACGTCGATGGCAACGAGTACGTCGACCTGGTCAGCTCCTATGGCCCGATGATCCACGGCAATGCGCACCCAGAGATTGTGGAGGCCGTGCAGCAGGCCGCGGCGGGTGGCTTGAGCTTTGGCTCGCCCACCGAGGGTGAGGCTTTGCTGGCGGAGGCCATTGTGTCGCGCACCGCGGCCGATAAGGTGCGCATGGTTAACTCCGGCACCGAGGCCACCATGTCTGCGGTGCGCCTGGCCCGCGGCTACACTGGTCGCGCCAAGGTTTTGAAGTTCGAGGGTTGCTACCACGGCCATGTGGACGCGCTGTTGGCCTCGGCCGGCTCCGGCGTGGCGACCTTTGCGCTGCCGGATTCCCCGGGCGTGACGGGTGCGACGGCGGCCGATACCATCGTTGTGCCTTATAACGATATCGAGGCCGTGCGCGAGGCATTTGCGCAGCACCCAGGCGAGATTGCTTGCATTATTGCGGAGGCCTCGGCCGGCAACATGGGCACCGTGGCACCGGAGGAGGGCTTCAATGCCGCGCTTGCCGACGTCGCCCATGAAGACGGCGCCCTCCTCATCCTCGACGAGGTCATGACCGGCTTCCGCACCTCCTATAAGGGTTGGTATGGCGTCGACGGCGTGGCGGCGGACTTGGTGACCTTCGGCAAGGTCGTCTCCGGCGGCCTGCCGGCTGCTGCTTTCGGCGGCCGCGCCGAAGTTATGGACTACCTTGCGCCGGAAGGGCCGGTCTACCAGGCTGGCACGCTATCCGGAAACCCGGTTGCCATGGCCTCCGGCCTGAAGTCTTTGGAGCTGGCCGATGAATCGCTCTACGAGCGCTTGCAGGCCAACGCGGACCGCCTGACCGGCATGATTTCTTCCGCGCTATCAGCCGAGGGAGTAGCGCACCACATCCAGCGGGCGTCTTCGATGTTCTCCATCCGCTTTGCCGAGGGCGAGGGCCGCAACTTCGCCGATATGCAGGCGGCCGAGACCTTCCGCTTCACCCCGTTCTTCCACGCCCTGCTGGATAACGGCATCTACGTCGCGCCGAGCCCATTCGAGACCTGGTTTGTCTCGGATGCACTTACCGACGCCGACTTCGAACTCATCGAAGCCGCCCTCAAGCCCGCCGCCCAAGCTGCGGCCGCCGCGCGTCCCGCACACTAAGGAGAGACATGACACGCACTATCGTTCACCTCGTGCGCCACGGCGAGGTCCACAACCCGGAGAAGATCCTCTACGGTCGCATCCCGGGCTATCACCTGTCCTCGCGCGGGCATTCCATGGCGGCGCGCACCGCGGAAACCTTTCGCGACCATGACGTGACCTACCTGGCGGCCTCGCCGCTGCAGCGCGCCCAAGAGACCGCGCGGCCGATTGCTAAGGCAACGGGGCTGGACGTGGACGTCGATAAGACGCTTATCGAGTCCGGCAACCGCTTCGAGGGCCTGCGCACCAAGGGCCCGCGTTCCGCGCTGTGGAACCCGCGCCGCTGGCCGCTGCTGGTCAACCCGCTAGAGCCCTCGTGGGGCGAGCCCTATGAGCAGATTGCCGAGCGCATGCTGGGCTCCATCGAGCGCGCCCGCACCGCCGCGGCCGGCCACGAGGCGATCTTGGTCAGCCACCAGCTGCCCATCGTGATGGTGCAGCGCACCGTGCTGGGCCAGCGCCTGCCGCACGCGCCGTGGAATCGCGAATGCGACTTGGCCTCGGTCACCTCCCTGCTTTTTGAGGATAACCAGGTCACCGACATCTTCTATTCCTCGCCGGCCCAGGAGATTTAATGTCACTACAACGCAGACGCACAGTCGGCGCAGTGCTGGCGGCGGCAGCCATCGCGCTGCCGCTTGCCGGTTGCTCGCAAGACGCCGATAAAGCGCAAAACGCGGTTGCTACCGGCGGCAACTTCGAGTTCATCACGCCCGGCGGCGAAAAGGTCATCAATTACGAGGAATCTGAGCGCAAGCCGCTGCGCACGTTCTCCGGCGAGGATGTGCGCGATAGGGATAAGACCATCTCCCTGGAGGACTATGACGGCGAAATCGTCGTGCTCAACTCCTGGGGCCAGTGGTGCGCTCCGTGCCGCGCCGAGGCCGATGACCTGCAAGAGATCCACTCCGAGCTACAGAAGCGGAAGATTGGCACCGTGCTGGGCATCAACGTGCGCGACTATAACCCGCAGGTGTCCAATGACTTTCTCAAGGATAATGGCCTGACCTACCCCTCCATATATGATCCACCATTTAAGACCGCGGCGGCCCTGGGCGGCGTACCCACCTCCGTGGTTCCGACCACCATCGTCTTGGATAAACAGCACCGCCCGGCTACGGTCTTTTTGCGGTCCATCACCGCTCAAGATGTGATGGACGTAGTGGACAAATTAGAAAAGGAATAAATGGACAACGCAGCGAGCATCGGCAACTCCTTTGCCGAGGCCGCGACCTCCGGCCCACTCATTCTGGGCCTGTTCGCGGCCGCCGTGGCGGGTCTGGTGAGCTTCGCCAGCCCGTGCGTGATCCCACTGGTGCCCGGCTATATTTCCTACCTAGCCGGCGTGGTGGGCGGCGAGGTTACGTTTGACGGTGAGTTGGGGGTGGGCGTCGGCAAGCGCAGGCAATGGGCCGTGGTACTGGCCGCCGCCTTGTTCATCCTGGGATTTACCGTGGTTTTCTTGCTGGCGACGGTCTCCGTATTCGGTGCGATTTCCGCGCTCCGGCTCAATGAGGAGACGCTCATGCGCATCGGCGGTGGCGTGACCATCCTGATGGGTGTGGTTTTCCTCGGCGCGATCCCGGTGCTGCAAAAAGACACCCGCATGGCACCGAAGCGCTGGACCACCTGGCTGGGCGCGCCGCTGCTGGGCGGGATATTCGCGCTGGGCTGGACGCCGTGCTTGGGCCCAACGTTGGCCGCCATCATTTCCGTATCGGCCGGCACCGAAGGCATGACGGCCGCGCGCGGCGTGCTACTTATCATTTTTTATTGCCTGGGCTTGGGCCTGCCGTTCCTGCTGGTGGCGCTGGGCTCCGCGCGGGCGATGCGCTCGATTTCGTGGGCCCGCAAGCACTCGCATACTATCCAGGTCATCGGCGGCGTGGCCATGATCCTCGTTGGCTTGGCCCTGGTAACCGGCCTGTGGGGCGAGTTTATTAACTTCATCCGCCAGTGGACCGTGGACTACGGCGCCACCCTGATTTAGGAGAGACGTGAAATATTTCCGCAAAGCCTGGCATTGGCTGACCAGCATGCGCACGGCACTGGCGCTGCTTTTCTTGCTGGCGCTGGCCGCGATTCCCGGTTCCTTGCTGCCGCAGCGCGACCTCAACGAGCAGAACGTGCAGGACTTCATCGAGTCCAACGGCAATGTGGCGAAGATCTACGACAAGCTGCAGCTTTTCGACGTCTTTTCTTCCGTCTGGTTCCAGGCCATCTTCATCCTCTTGGCCATTTCCCTGGTTGGCTGCATCCTGCCGCGTTCCTGGAATCACTATAAGGCGTGGAAGACCCCGCCCACGCGCGCGCCGAAGTACCTCCACAAGCTGCCGCTGGCGGCCGAGGGGCATTCGGATAAGAGCGAGGAAGAGCTATCCGCAGAAATCAAAAAGCGCCTGAAGAAGTGGCGCGTGGCCGAGTACTCCCCCGAAGAAGACCGCGCCGGTGTGCATGCTTTCTCCGCGGAGCGCGGCTACGGCCGCGAGCTGGCCAACCTGATCTTCCACGTGGCACTGGTGGCCATCTTGGTGACCGTTGCCGCTGGCCGCTTGGTCAACTACGAGGGCCAGGTCATCGTGGTTACCGAGTCGGGTTCGCAGGGCGGCGGCCAGACCTTGGACCAGTCCACGGAGTTCTGCAATACCTCCACGTCCAACTTTGACTCCTTCCGCGCCGGCCCGCTTTTCGACGGCACCGGTCTTCACCCCTTCTGCTTCGTCGCCCATGACTTCGCGGCGGAATACCTGCCCAACGGCCAGGCGGAGATGTTTACTTCCAACGTCTCCTACGCGGAGGGCGAGGACATCTACAAGGATGACTCCGAGTGGAAGGACTATGAGCTTAAGGTCAACCACCCACTGCGCTTGGCGCACAACCGCGTCTACTTGCAGGGCCACGGCTATGCGCCGACGGTCACGGTGGAATGGCCCAATGGCGAAAAGCGCACCCAGACCATTCAGTTCCAGCCGAATGACACGACCTTCTTTTTGTCCTCCGGCGCGATGCGCTTCGACCCACCGGCAGGCATGCACCCGGATCTCTATGACCGCCGCCAGAACCAGATCGCCATCCAGGGCCTCTTCGCGCCCACGGCCGAATGGGCCGGCGAGAACGGCAAGCTGCTGCAGTCCGCATATCCCGGGCTGCAGGATCCGGCGATGGCCATCGATATCTACCGCGGAGATGCCGGCCTGGACACCGGCACCCCGCAGTCCTTCTTCTCGCTGGACCCGAACCTGGTGCAGTCCGGCCAGCTACAAAAGATTGACCGCGTGAACCTCAACCAGGGCGAGGACGTCACCCTGGACGATGGCACGAAGATCACCTTCGACGGCGCCAGCGAGTTTGCCAACTACCAGGTCTCTTATGATCCTTTCCAGAAGTGGGTGCTGGCCTCCGCGCTGGTGATGCTCATTTCCTTGGTGGGATCGCTGATAATTAAGCGCCGCCGCGTCTACATCCGCCTGCGGCCAAACGCGGCCGGCGGCACCGACGTGGAGATGGGCGGCCTCGCCCGCACCGACCGCGCCGGCTGGTCCGAGGAGTTCCACGAGCTGCACCGCGCGCTGCTCGAACTGCCCGACCCAGACGAGGTCGAAGAAGACGAACTTTATACCGATGACTAGCGCCCCGGCCCGATCCAACAAAAGTTGGATTGGGTCGTTTCGCTGAGTAAGGTAATCAGCACTTACCCCGCACGTGTGAAGGCTAGGAGCATTCATGCAGATCGATCAGAATCTGTCTAATTTCTCGGATATCGCGGTGCAGACCGCCTTTGTGGTGTACTGCGTCGCGCTCTTTTTGTCGCTGTTTTACTACGGCCGCATGCAGGGCATCATCGAGGGCCGCCGCGCCGTGAAGTCCGAGGCCGCGAAGGTCTTGGTGGGGGCGGGCGCTGGGGGCGTCGACAAGCACAGCTATGCCGGCGAGGTTGCCCAGTCCTCTTCCGGAATCACGGCCGATGAGCTGCAGGAAAAGGAGCGCAAGGCCGATAAGCTCGGCGGCATGACCAGCGCGCTGATGTGGGTGGGCATTGCCCTGCACGCCGCGGCGATTGTGCTGCGTGGCCTGGCGACCGGCCGCTTTCCGTTTGGCAACCTATACGAGTACGTGCTGATGGTGAGCTTCGGTGTGCTGCTGGTGGGCAATATTGCTATGCAGCGCAAGGAATGGCGCACCGTGTGGCCGTGGCTGCTCACCCCGACCCTCGCGCTGATGTTTTATGGTTCCACCAAGCTCTATGCTGAGTCTGCCCCGGTGGTGCCGGCGCTGCAGTCGCACTGGCTACCCATCCACGTCACCGTGGTTTCCTTGGGCGCGTCCATCGGTATTATCTCTGGCATTGTCTCGCTGCTGACTCTTTTGCGTATGGCGCAACCGAAGCATGCCGAGCATGGCCTCCTCGGTGCGGTGGCCCGCCCGCTGCCTTCGGCCGCAAAGATTGACCAGCTGGCCTACCGCCTGGCTGTTATCACCCTGCCGACCTTGGGTCTGGGCATCATCTTGGGTGCCATCTGGGCCGAGTCCGCCTGGGGCCGCTTCTGGGGCTGGGACCCGAAGGAGACTGTCTCCTTTGCCACCTGGATCCTGTATGCCGCCTACCTGCATGCGCGTGCGACGCCGGCCTTCCGCAAGGCGGCGCCGTGGATCAACGTCATGGCGATGGCGCTGATGGTCTTCAACCTCTTCTTCATTAACATGGTGGTCTCCGGCCTGCATTCCTATGCGGGGCTGAACTAGATGGCGGAGCATACGAGCCCGCGCCATAAGCCGGGCAAGCCGGCCGGCGATAATGCGGTGATTTTGGGGCTGGGCGCACAATTTGCCGAGCGCCGCCGCGAGTTGGGCATCTTGCAGCAGCAGCTTGCCGACGCCGCCGGTATCTCCCGCTCCACCCTCCACACCATCGAGCACGGTGGAGCGGGCGTGCGGTGGGAAAAGATCACGGCTGTGGCCGAGGCCCTCGGCTTGGAGATGCGCTTCGTGCCGAAGGATTCCTAGTCCTTGTCGCCGTCGGTGCCGCGATTGCGGCGCTGGCGGCGTTTTTCTTCTTCTGCCTCCTGTGCGCGGCGTTGCTTGAAGCGCTCCTTTTCTAAGTTCCAGAGGAATTCCTCGTCATCGTCGGGGCCTTTGATAGCGCGGGGTTGTTCCACTTCGCGCTTTTTCCATGTCGAGGGCCCGAAGGCCTTCCAGACTAGGTAGGCGGCGAGGACAAAGAGGAGTAGCAGGATGATTCGGCCCATGCGTGCGATTCTACCTGCACCGCGTACAATCAACCTCCATGACGCATAACCCTGAGCCACCCAAGCCGGACCCAGAACTGCGCCGCCGTTCGCGCGCGGCGCTGTGGAAGTACGGGCTCGCCCGCGTAGTGCTTTTTATCGCATTGACCGTGGTGATTGAGCTTTTGGCCATCGCCATCGGTTTTCCCATCCCGGTGCTTATCGCAGCGCTGCTGGCGCTCTTTGTGGCGCTGCCGTTATCGATGCTCATCTTTAAACAGTGGCGCATCGAGGCCACCCAAACGCTGGCCGAGTACTCCGCCCAGCGCAAGGCCCACAAGCGCTGGGTCCAAGCGGAGCTGGAAGGCCGCGCCGCGCAGGACTAGACGAGGATGAGCGCGGCGGCCTCGATAACGGCCCACAGCAGCATCGCGCGGCCGGTCAGGCCGAGCACCGGGATGAGCTCTGGGCCTTGGGTGCCGCGGTTGACGGTGCGGATGGCGCGCAGCGCAAGGGGGAAGTAGACCAAGCCAGCGAGCGCGAGCCAGCTGCCGAAGGCGATGCCAATGGTCAGCAGGAATGGCAGCAGGAGCAGCACCGTAAAGAGCAGGCGCGCCTTCTCGTTGCCAAGCCGGACGGCGAGGGTAATCTTGCCAGTCTGTGCGTCGGAAGGAATATCGCGGATATTGTTGACCAAGTTGACGCCGGAGCTCATCGCCCCGATGCCGACGGCCAGCGCGAGGCCCGACCACGACAGGCGTCCGGCCTGGGTAAATTCGGTACCGAGCACGGCGACCAATCCGAAAAAGATAAAGACAGCAACCTCGCCGAGCCCGCGATATCCATACGGGTTCTTGCCGCCGGTATAAAACCACGCGCCCGCGATGCATAGCGCGCCCACTAGGATGAGCCACCACGCGTGCGCTGCAAAGGACAGCGCAATGCCGGCGAGCCCAGCCACGGCGAAGGCGGCGAAGGCCGCGAGTTTCACCTGCTGCGGGCGGGCCAGGCCACCGCCGGTCAGGCGCTGCGGACCGGTGCGGTCATCGTCGGTGCCGCGGATGCCATCGGAATAGTCATTGGCATAGTTCACGCCGATGATAAGTGCCCACGCCACGATGAGGGCGAGGAGCGCGCGGCCGAAGTGCGCGCCGTCGGCAGCCGCTGCGGCACCAGTACCAGCGATGACTGGGGCGAAGGCATTAGCCCACGTGTGCGGGCGTGCGCCTTGGAGCCAGTCTTTGGCAGTTGCGGGATAGGCAGAAAGTGACATGTCAGTTATTGTGCCACGCCACCGCGGGCATGCTGTGCACAAGGGACGCACACGGCGGATATATAAAAGCCACGGGTATGGCGGAAGCGCGTCGTACGGACCCAAGAAAGGACGGCTGTGGGCCACACCCGTGACAAAAGTTCAATGCGTTGAACTTTCTTAAAGTTATCATGTGAATCGCTCGCGGGGCAAGGCCTTTACTACGATGAATGTCATGCATTTAAGCGATCTCCCTGAACGTACCCAGGACTACCTCAAAGTCCTGTGGGACCTCTCCGAGCACTCCGGCGGCGCGCCCATCGCGCTCAAGGAGCTGGCGGGGCGATTGAACCAAAAGGTGCCCACGGCGTCGGAAGCCGTAAAGCGTCTCGTTGCCCAAGGGCTGGTGGAACATGAGCGCTACGCTGGCGTTTCGCTGACCCCAGAGGGCCAGGCACTGTCCATGGGCATGGTCCGCCGCCATCGTCTCCTCGAGACCTTCTTGGTCAAAGAGCTGGGGTACACCTGGGACGAGGTTCACGAGGATGCCGATCTCCTCGAGCATGCATGCTCCGATCGCTTCATCGATCGACTCGATCAGCACCTGGGCCATCCTCAGCGCGATCCCCACGGCGATCCCATCCCCGACGCGCAGGGCAGCATCGAGGACCTTGGCACGCTCACGCTTGACGACGTCCCCCTTCACACCCCTGTCACCATCGAGCGGGTATGCGACGGAGACACCGAGCTGTTGCGCTACCTCGACAGCCATGGCGTCGGCCTGGGCGTCGAGGTCGTAGTCGATTCCCGCGTTGCGGGCCTGCTCAACCTGCACGCAGGGGACGAGGAGTTCTCTCTTGCGGAAGTCGCGGCCGCCGACGTGACGGTGCGCGCTAACGAAGTCTAATCAGTTCTTAAAGAGCCCTGCGACACCACGACGGTCCACCTTGCCGGGGCCGGTCAGCGGCATCTCAGCAATGCGGATAATCTCGCGCGGAATCTGCCACCGAGGCAGGTCATCGAGCGCTTCGAGGATGTCGGTGCGCGAGGCCCAGCCGGTGTAAGCTGCGGCGATCATCTGGCCAAGACGTGGATCAGGGATGCCCACCACGCATACACTGTCGACGCCCGGTACCTGCAACAAGAGCTGTTCCAGTTGTTCTGGGTGCAACTTCAACCCGCCCGAGTTGATGATGCTGTCCAGACGTCCAGTGACGGTGAGTTGACCGTGGGCGTCGAGCTCCCCGGCGTCGGAAGTTGCGAACCAGCCACCGACGAAGTCGCGCGATTCCACATTGCGGTAGCCCTGCGCAATGGTCGGCCCGCCCAGGAAAATGCGGTTATCTTCCCCGATGCGCACCTCGGTGCCGGGCAGGGGAGTGCCGTTGTAGACGCAACCGCCCGCAGTCTCCGAGGAGCCATAGGTGGTTACCACGGTGATGTCGAGCTTGCGCGCAGATTCCAATAGCTGGGGATGTGGCGCTGCTCCACCTACCAGGATGGAGTTGAAACGGCGCAGTGCTTGGATGCCGTCCAGCGAATCGAGTGCCTTGTGCAGCTGCATCGGTGTGAGCGCGGTGTACATGCGGTCCTCGGTGTGGGCGAGTTCTTCTGCTGCGCGGGCGAACTCGGTGATGTTAAAGCCTTGGGACAGGTCGAGGCACAGTGGCTCCACACCCGCCACCAACGAACGCACGAGCACCTGGATGCCCGCGATATGGTGGGCGGGCATGGCCAGTAGCCATTGGCCGGGGCCACCCAGGAAAGAATGGGTGGCATCCGCACTCGCCACCAGGTTAAGCGGGCTTAGCTGCGCACCCTTCGGTGTGCCCGTGGAACCCGAGGTGGACACCACCAAAGCAATGTCCTCAGCAATCGATTCGCCCGCGCGCATGTGGTTGCGCAGCAATTCCGTCCGCGTGCGGTCCGCTGCGGGAAGGGGTAAGAGCGTGGTCTGCCCAGCGATGGCCTTCTCGAGGTCATCCAAAATTCCTGCGGGATTGCGGGGATCGACTGGGAGTGGGGCGAGGATATGAGTCACGAATAATCAGGTTACCCGGGCATATCGCTCGTCCCGGGAGGCGGCGCGCCGGGCGTTTAGAGCAAGGCCCGCAGCCCCATGCTGAGCAAATAGAACACACCCGCCAGCACCGCGATGCAGCCGCCCGCCGACAAACTGAGTGCGGCCGCCAGCCAGAGCCCGCCGCATGCCAGCGCAATGCCCGCGATACCGGCACCGAGCATGAGCTGGGTCGGGCGCTTGATCCACGGCTGCAACGCCGCCGCCGGGGCTACCAGCAGCGCCAGGGACAAGATAGTGCCCACCGCGGGAATCACCACCACCATGGTCACGCTGATAAGCGTGAGGGTAAGCAAGTCATAGCAGCCGGGATTTCCACCTTGTGCGCGGAAGGACGTCTGGTCGAAGTAGAAGGAGACCAACGTCCGGCGAAATGCTACCAGCACGCCAAGGCTGACCACCACCAGGGCGCTGACAAACCAGACATCCTGCGCATTGACAGTGGTCAGCGAGCCCACGAGAAAGCTATCCACGTGGATAGGTAGCGGTTGGAACCAGCGCAGCAACAAGATGCCCAGGGAAAATCCCAGGGTGAGCGTCACGCCGGCGGCAGCGGTCGAAGAAATGCCCTCGACGGTACTCAACCACCGCATAAGCCAGGCCAAAGGTAGGCAGAACAGTGCCGCGCCCACCATCAAACCCGTGGAGAGATCCAAGCTCAGAAGGTTGGCCACCACTACGCCGAGCACCGCGCCGGGGAAGATTCCGTGCGACAGGCTCTCGGCGAAAAAGACGCGCTTGCCCATGACCATCAAGGTTCCAACCAAGCCAGATAAACATCCCACAGCAATGGCCTCAAGGAGGGGCATCCGCAGGATCTCTGGATCAAGATGAGACAGTCCCATTAGCTAAATACCCCCTTCAAGCCCGCTAGCGGCACGGTGACAACCAGCATCAAGCTGACGATTGCCTGCGGCGAAATCTGGTGCGCGGTTTGGGACAGCATGATGGCAAATCCCACCACCACTGCCAGCGTGGACAAGCCCGCAGCCCAGAAGCACATGCTGCGCGGGGATCCTGCGATCAAGCGCGCCGAGAGGCCTGGAATGACAATAAAACCGATAACCAGCAACACACCCACTGCCGAGCTAGCCGCCACCACGATTAGGCCAACCGCGACATTCGCAATGAGCTCATAAGCCGCCACGTTGACGCCCATGGCGCGGGCCGCTGCTGTATCGAAAGCGACGAGAATCTGCATGCGCCAGGTTGTCAGGATGAGCAGTGCCGCAATCACGCAGAGCGTGACGGAGGTTGCCAGCCTGGACTGCGTGACGTCGAGAAGCCGGCCAAACATGAGCGCCTCCAGCTGCCCGGACTTGTCGCCATAGGCCAAACTGATGACCACGCCGATGCCGTACATGAAGGTCAGCACCACGGCCGTTCCGGCTTCTATATCCAGCTTCCGCGCTGACTGGCGCCGCCCAGAACCCAGAGAAGCCAGCACCAGCACCGTCACCGTGGCCACCGCGGCCGCACCCGGCACGATGCCCGGGATGCCGCCCACGATGAGCCCTACCACGATGCCTGGAAAAACCGAGTGCACGAGGGCTTCCACCGTAAATTCCATGCGGCGGAGATTAACGAGGACGCTAATGACAGCCCCCACAATCGATAGGCACAGCAGGAAGAGGAAGGCATTGCGCAGGTACGGGGCGAAGAGAATCTGCTCCATTACAGTCGCGCACCTTGCTCCATATAGGTTTCCACTGCTTCCTCGGTTCCCATGGTGTGGACCTTGCCGTCGAGCACAAACGCCGCCCAGTCGCAGGTGTGCTGCGCCAAGATGGGGTCGTGAGTGGAGACGAGCAGGGCGATTCCTGCTTCCTTGAGATCCGCAATGATCTGAATCAGGATTCGGCGGCTTTCTTGATCAAGCCCGTTGAAGGGTTCGTCGAGAAGCACCAGCTCCGGGGCCGAAACCAACGCGCGCGCGATGAGCACGCGCTGGCGCTGCCCTCCCGAGAGCTGGCCAAACCGCGTCTCGGCGAGGTGCTCCATCCCCACTTGTCGCAGGGCATTGAGTACATGGCCGCGATAGCTACGCATGCTCGTGCACCTATGCCACCAGCTCACTGATGGCAAAAGGCCCATTTCCACGACCTTGTAAGCCGTGACGGGAAAACTCAGGTCGGAGTCTTGGTACTGCGGGACGTAGCCGAGCGAGGCGTCGATGGTGGCCATGCCGCGCAAGGCAGCCAGGCCAGTGATTGCCTTGAGCAGCGTAGACTTGCCCGCGCCGTTGGCCCCCAGGAGCGCCACGGCCTCGCTCGCGCGGATCTCAAGATCAACGTCGGTGAGGATATCCCGGGCGCCATAGCCGCAGGTGGCATTGCGCAGAGTGATTAATGGGGAAGACATATAGAGCTACTTGCGCTTGGCGACGTCGAATGCCTGCAGCGATTCCGGCAACGGTTGCTGTTCGGAGTCCCAGGCGCTGACCAGGGTGTTGATGTTGTGGACGATGGATCCGATGTAGGTCTCGCCCTCACTGCCTGGCACACCTAGCGAGTCGCCGTACAAAGCGTCGTCGGATGTAACCGCCTTGACGCCTGCGGCGCGGGCGATGGCCTCGATGGACTTCGAGCTGTTGGAATTCTCCGCAAAGATGGCCTTGGCACCGGACTCGCGGATCTGCTTTGCCTGCTCGTCGATGTGGCGCGAGGTGGCGTCCTGCTGGTTGTTGAAGTCAGACAGTGCGGAGCCGATGAACTTCACGCCGTATGCGTTTGAGAAGTAGCCGAAGGCGTCGTGGGAAGAGAAGAGCACGCGGTCTTGCTCAGGAACTGCGGACATGGAATCGCTGGCCCACTTGTCGAGGTCCTCCAACTGGTCGGTGTACTTCTTGCCGGCGGCGGTGAAGGCGTCCTTGGCCTGCGGGGAGGCCTGGGACAACGTGTTGACGATGTTGTCGACCTGAATCTTGGCCTGCTTCGGGGAGGTCCACACGTGCGGGTCGTACTTGAATTCTGGGGCCTCGCCGTCCTCCCCCGGGAAAGGCCACGGGCGCGGGCTCACGTGCTCGATGCCCTCGTCGATGGTGTACTTGCCGTTGCCATCGCCCATACCTTCGCTCTTGACGCCCGAGGTCACGGCCATGACGCCGTGGAAGCCGGAGGAGTCCACGGCTTGGTCGAGGAAGTGCTCGAGGTCGACTCCGTTGACGAACATGTAGTCGGCCTGGGAGAGCGCCTGCATCTGCTGTGGGGTCATCTCGTGCTCGTGGGCGCTGGCGTTGGGGGCGAGCAAACAGGTGAGGTCGAGGGTCACTGGGCCCTCGCCGGAGTTGGTCTCCGCACCCTGGGAGTCGACCTTGTGGAGCTTGAGGCCGCCGGCGGCTACCTGGGTGAGGTAGTCGCAGATCTGGGTAGTCGTGGCCACGGCCTTGACGGTGTCGCCGTCCTTCGGCTTTGCAGCGTCGATGGATTCCTTCGAGGCGCTGCAAGCGGCGAGGCTGGCGCCGAGTGCGAGGGCGCAGGTGCCTGCGAGAATGCGCTGTAGGGGCCGGCGTGGGGTGCTGTGATTTGAGCTCATAATGAACTTCCTTTGCATTAGGAGAAGTGAACTCAACAAACACTAGCACCCTTGAACTAGATTGTTCAACGTAATGAACTTAGGTGGTCCTATCTCTTCCTTAAGCTGCCAAAATTTAAAAATGCCTCTCACTTCAATGAGTGAAGTGAGAGGCTAGGAAGCGGTGGCCTTATTTGGCTACTTTTGCCTTTTTGCTGAAGGGGAGCTGATCCAGGGAGCGTATGCCGGGGCCGGCGGCGAGCATCAGGCCCGCGACGGCGACGGTCCATTCGGAGAACTTTTGCCAGCCCTGGGCGATGAGAATTACGCCCAGGGCGACGCGTGCTGCGAGCATGACGAATGAGTTGCAGAGTTTCATGTTCGACACTTTAAGTATTAACTATGGGCATGTCCACAATTGCTTGAGATGTCTCACTCCGGTCCGAGGGCGTCCCACGCCATTTACTCCGCTACATGTATGGATTGCGCGGGGTGTCCTCCTGATCGAAGGGACGCTCCCCGCTGTCCTGCGCATCCTTGATACGCTTGAGCATCCACACTCGCGAGACGATGACGCCCGCCAGTGCAAGTGTGGCCAAGCCGATGGCGAAAATCCACATCGTGCTAACTCCTGGCTAGTAGTAATACGGGAACTGCTCCCACTGCGGGTCGCGCTTTTCGAGGAATGCTTCTTTGCCCTCGACGGCCTCGTCGGTCATGTACGCCAGGCGGGTCGCCTCGCCGGCGAAGACCTGCTGGCCCATGAGGCCGTCATCGGTCAGGTTGAAAGCGAACTTCAGCATGCGCTGGGCTGTTGGGGACTTGCCGTTGATTTCGCGGCCCATCTGGATTGCGGCGTCTTCCAAGTCGGCGTGATCGACAACCTCATTGACCGCGCCCATCTCATACATCCGCTGGGCATCGTAGGTGCGGCCCAAGAAGAAGATTTCGCGGGCGAATTTCTGGCCCACCATCTTGGCCAGGTACGCCGAGCCATAGCCGGCGTCGAAGGATCCCACGTCCGCGTCCGTCTGCTTGAAGCGCGCTTCTTGGCGGGAGGCGACCGTCATATCGCAGACCACGTGCAGCGAGTGTCCGCCGCCGGCCGCCCAACCATTGACCACGGCGATGACCACCTTGGGCATGGTGCGGATAAGGCGTTGCACCTCGAGGATATGCAGGCGGCCGCCCTCCACCTTCTCGCGGGCGGTGTCCACAGTGGATTCATCCGCGGTGGCATCATCGTGGGCGTGCTCGGTGGCGTATCGGTATCCGGAGCGGCCGCGAATGCGCTGGTCGCCGCCGGAACAAAACGCCCAGCCGCCGTCCTTTTCGGAGGGGCCATTGCCGGTGAGCAAAATCGTGCCCACATCCGGCGTGCGGCGGGCGTGGTCGAGGGCGCGGTAGAGCTCGTCTACGGTATGCGGGCGAAACGCATTGCGCACCTCCGGGCGGTCGAAGGCGATGCGCACGATGCCGTTCTTGCGGCCCTCGCCGTTGAGCCGGTGGTAGGTGATATCCGTCAGGTCCTCAAAACCTTCTACGGCATGCCACAATTCCGGCCGGAACGGATTATCGGTGCTGTATTTTTTCTGCTCGCTCATGACGGCCAGCTTAGTGGCAAAAGAAGAATAGTCCCCATTCCCAACCCTCACCCACACACGCTGCCCAGCAGGCTGGTAATAATCAATACGCGATACTGCGAGGTTGTTGCCCCGCATAATACCCGTGTACGCCGTACCAGCGCGGTACTCCATGCCATGGGGAGACTCGAACTCCCCGCCCCTTAAAGCGCTAAAGGGGGCCTGTGTCCCAGGATTTTCCCCTCCAGGGTGGGGGCCTGCTCGCTGCAGGTGTGTGGGCTACCATCGCGCGCTTTAAGCAGCGCGCGATATGACTATCCGTTTTTCAGTTCGGTATTCCAGTTCAGCTGCTGGATGCGGGTATCCAGCTCGCGGTACTGCTTAGACAAATCATCGACGCGCTTGCGCAGCTCCGCCACCGGGATGGTGGAGACAAACTTGATCTCGGTGCGGGAATAACGATCCGAGCGCGTGCCCGCCCGCTGCGCTAGGTCGTGGTAGATGCGGCGCTTGCGCAAGAGGCCGTCGCGAAGCGCGAGGGCTTCCATCAAGTTCCTCTTCTCATCAAAGGCGGTGGCGATATTCGTCGCATTGATGGCCTGCACCAGCTCATCGATGCGCCCGGCCACGCCGTCAAGCTCGCGCAGTAGTGCCTGCGGATCCTCATCCGGGGTATCGCCCTCCTGCACGCGGGCCACGGTGAGCAGCCGCTCGTGCAGGCTATTGAGGCGCTCCTGCGCCTGGGCGCGCTCCGCCAATGCCTCAGCTAGCAGCATAATTCCTCCTCTATTGGTATGGGTTCCCAAAATAGCGCAGAGCGGGGGAGGGGTCAACGGCTAGCGGGCGCTACCATGAAGGCCATGCATATCGATGACGTCCTCGACCGCGCCCACGTAGTCTCCCTCCCGCTCGCCGTGCGTTTCCGCGGCATTACCACTAGGGAGGCCCTGCTCATCGATGGCCCGGCCGGATGGGGCGAATTCGCGCCCTTCCTGGAATACGGCCCGGCCGAGTCCGCCGCGTGGCTGCGCGCCGGGCTCGAGGCCGCCTACGAGGGCTTCCCGGAGCCGGTGCGCGATTCCATCGAGGTCAACGCCACCATCCCAGCCGTACCCGCCAGCGAGGTCCCGGCCGTGGTGGAGCGCTACCCCGGCTGCCGCACCTTCAAAATCAAGGTAGCGGAGAAGGGGCACACGCTTGCCGACGACGCCGCTCGCGTCCGCGCCGTCCGCGACGCCGTCACCCAACGCGGCGATATCCCTATCCTGCGCGTGGACGCCAACGGCGGCTGGACCGTCGATGAGGCGGTCGAGGCCGCGCAGATGATGATGCCGCTGGATTATATGGAACAGCCCTGCGCCACCACCGAGGAACTCGCCCAGGTGCGCGGCCGCCTTATGCGCGCCGGCCTCTTTGTGCGCGTCGCCGCCGATGAATCCATTCGCAAGGTCGCCGACCCGTACCGCGTCGCCGAGTTGCAGGCCGCAGATGTTGCCGTGGTCAAGCCCGCCCCGCTCGGCGGCGTGCGCCGCGTCCTCGAGGTGGCCCAACACCTGCGCCAGCGCCATATGGATATCACAGTGGCCTCCGCGCTCGATACCTCCATTGGCATCAATATGGGCCTTGCAGCCGTCGCCGCGCTTCCGCGCATCTACGACGACGAGGACATCGACGTCACCCCGGCCGCCGCCGGTCTTGCCACCGGCTCCCTTTTCGAAGAGGATGTCACCGCCCCGCGCCCGCTTGTCGATGGCCACCTTCCCGCCGATATCCTCGCCCCCGACCCAGACCGCCTCGCTGCACTCGCCGCCCCCGCCGACCGCCGCGATTGGTGGTTCGACCGCGTTCGTGCTTGCTGGCCGCACCTTGCTGACTAGGGCCTAGAGCAAGCTCTGGTGAAACCTCCACGCCGGAGTTGCCATTGCGCGGCGCACCTTCTGCGGCTTGTTCTTTAGCCCGCGCACACTGCGCCGATGCGCCACCGTTTCCTGCACCGTCTCCACCACCAGCTTGAGGTGGTAGTCGGTGCATTCATCCGTAAACTTCAGTGGCGCCCACCCGTGTTGCACCGCATGATTGGTCTTCCATGTCCCGATGAGGAATTCCCGGTGATTATTCTCCGGCGTGTGATAGTAAAGCGAGTCCAAGTCCACCACGGTCGTTCCCGCTTCGAAGCCTAAATCCCAGGTGTACGGTCCCAGCCGGAAATTCGGCACCGGCTTGAGACCTACCCGCCGCATCTCGCGAAACATCCGCTGCTCCCACTTAGACGCCGTCCCCACCGGCGCCCTTTCTGCTAACTCGCGCACCGCGTCCCGTTTCTTGCTGGTCACCAGCTCTAAATCGGCCGCGAACCGTCCCCTCCCGTTGAGCCCGCGATACGCTTGCGCCAGTGCCTCTTTGAGCAGCCACTCGCCGCAGCGCTCAAAGCTTAGGGCATCTGCCACCGCTTGCGCCGGCAACGCCATCCGCACGCCTTTCACCCGATTTGCTGGTACCGGCCGCGACCTCACCGTTCGCACCAGCTCATTCGCATGTGTCCGGCAATTGTTATCCACCCGAATTGTTGCCGGCAGCTGCACCTCACAAAAGCCGTACGCCGCTAGCGTCGCCGTCCCTGTAAATACCGCATCCGGATAAAGCTGCGCTATTGCGGCAACCTTGTCCCTAGTACTCGCCTCCACCGCGACGTAACAATTGCGCCGCAAGCGTAACAGCGTTCCCTCACTAATCCTGCTGCGGATTTGATAGTCAGTAAGGCCTAAATCTAGTAATTCATTTCTCGTCCACATGACTCATTGGACTGGAAATCTCCCGGAAAGGTTCCACCTTCTTAGCTTCAACGATTTCGTCCATCTAAAACACCTAAATCGTCGACGATTTTCGCCATATGTATGGACGAAATCGTTGAAAACCGGTGAACCGGGAAAAGAGAACCGCGAACC
The DNA here is from genome assembly GCF_001913985.1 of Corynebacterium sp. S5S1. Taxonomy (NCBI): domain Bacteria; kingdom Bacillati; phylum Actinomycetota; class Actinomycetes; order Mycobacteriales; family Corynebacteriaceae; genus Corynebacterium; species Corynebacterium sp. S5S1. The sequence goes on along the minus strand of NZ_MKXT01000003.1, from coordinate 10,275 downwards.
GCTTAAGGAGACTGCTGTCAGACTTCAAACTGCCCAACCCGCCGCCTGTGCGTACGCTAGAGGACATGTCTACTATCAAGGTCCGCGATGCCCACCTGCACAATCTGCGCAACGTCGACGTCGATATGCCCCGCGGCAAGCTCGTTGCGGTCACGGGTGTGTCTGGTTCGGGCAAGTCTTCGCTGGCTTTCGGCACGATTCACGGCGAAGGTCAACGCCGCTACCTCGAATCGGTAGCGCCCTTCGCCCGCCGCCTCATTAGCTCGGCCGTCGACCCGCAGGTCAGCCAGGTAGAGGGCCTACCGCCGACGGTCGCGCTGCAGCAATCGACCTCCGGCGGTGGTGCGCGCTCCACGGTCGGCACGGTCTCCGCGCTTTCGAATAGCGTGCGCCTGCTTTATTCGCGCGCCGGGGATAACCCGGAGGGCCTGTACTCGGATTCTTTCTCTCCGAATACCCCGGAGGGCATGTGCCCGCAGTGCCATGGCACGGGCGTGGTGCATGAGCCCACCGAGGAGTCCATGGTCCCAGATCCCACCCTCTCCATCGAGGAAGGCGCCATCCAGGCGTGGCCCGGTGCCTGGGCCGGCAAGAACTTCCACGACATCTTGATGAACTTGGGTTATGACCTGGATTCGCCGTGGCAGGACCTGCCGCAAGAGGACCGCGACTGGATCCTCTTTACGGAAGAGCGCCCCGTTGTCACGGTCAAGCCCCTGCGTGGCAAGGATCAGATTCAGCGCAATTATGAGGGCACGTGGCGCTCGGTGGCCAGCTACCTCAATAAGACGCTGGCGGAGACCCAATCGGATACGCTGCGCAAGCGCACCCTGTCCTATATGGAATCCCGCGAGTGCGAGACTTGTGGCGGCCGCCGCCTCAACCCGGCCGCGCTGAAGGTGACCTATGCGGGCATGCCGATTGATGAGCTGGGCGCGCTGCCGCTGGATAGGGTGCATGAGGTGCTCAGCAAGCAGAACCCGGAGGAGAACTCGGCCGAGGATTTGCTGCTCAAACAGATTCTTCCCGCCTTGACCTCGGCGCTGGAGCTCGGCTTGGCGCACCTAAGCCTGGATCGGCCGACGCAAAGCCTATCCGGCGGCGAGATGCAGCGCATCCGTCTGGCAGCGCAGCTGCGCTCCGGTCTCTTTGGCGTGGCCTATGTGCTCGACGAGCCCTCGGCCGGCCTGCACCCCGATGAGCGCGACGCGGTCATGGATATGTGCCGCCGTTTCATCGCGGCCGGCAACTCCGTGCTCTTGGTGGAGCATGACATGGATTTGGTCGCGCAAGCGGACTGGCTCGTTGACGTCGGCCCGCTGGCCGGCGAGCGCGGCGGCAACGTGGTCTATTCGGGCCCAGTCGAAGACTATGACGCGGACACCCCTACCGCCAATGCGCTGGCTCACCGCACGCTCGCGCTTGCCGACGACCCCCGCACCCCCTCCTCCCACCTCGCCCTCCGCGGCATTAACGCACGCAGCATCGACAACGTGGATGTGGACTTTGGCTTGGGCCAATTCACGGCGGTCGCCGGTGTCTCCGGCTCGGGCAAGTCCACCCTGGTCAGCACGGTGCTGGCTGGGCTGTTGCGAGAGTCCGCTACGGCCGTTTCCGATGAGGAAGAGACCGAGGATAAGGGCTGGTCCGTGGAGAGCACGGAGGGCTTTGACCGAGTCAAGCGCGTCGTGCAGATTACCCAGAAGCCCATTGGCCGCACCCCGCGTTCCACGCTGGCAACCTATACCGGGCTTTTCGATAACGTTCGCAAGCTCTTCGCCTCCACCGACGAGGCTAAACAGCGCAAATGGACGGTCTCGCGCTTTTCCTACAACGTAAAACAGGGCCAGTGCCCCACCTGCGGCGGCGCGGGCAAGATCGAGGTGGAGCTGGTCTTCTTGCCGGGCTCGTACACCACATGTCCAGAATGCGGCGGTGCCCGCTTCAATGAGGAGACCTTGGAGGTGACCTGGCAGGGCCGCACCATCGCGGACATCTTGGAGCTGACCGTGGACGAGGCCGCAGAGGTCTTTGCCGAGGAAGAAAAGATTTACCGCGCCATCGCCACGTTGCAGGCCGTCGGCCTGGGCTACCTCCGCTTGGGCCAGGGCGCGCCGGAGCTGTCCGGCGGCGAGGCTCAGCGCATCAAGCTGGCCACGGAGCTGCAGCGCTCCCGCAACTCGCGTCGCGGCCACACGGTCTATCTGCTGGATGAGCCCACCACGGGCCTGCACCCAGCCGATATCGACCTGCTCAATACCGAGCTGCACAAGCTGGCGGATGCGGGCCATACGGTAATCGTCGTCGAGCATGATCTTTCGGTTATGGCGAATGCGGATCGCATCATTGAGATGGGGCCGGGCGCTGGCGAAGATGGCGGCCGCATCATCGCGGATGCCACCCCGGCGCAGGTTGCCGCAGAGGATACCGCCACGGGCCGCGCCTTGAGTGCACGCCGAGCGCATTAAGCGGCGAGGCTTAGCTACCCGTTAGCTGTGGGAGACCTCTCTGGGATCTCACAGCAAAATGGGGTAGAGGTAGAGGGTATGACTACTAAAGGCCCTCATGGCGATAATAATGAAACCCGCAGCTGGTCCAGCCCGGCGGATGATGCCACGCGCCAGATTGGCCGCGTGCCCGATAATGCCGCCGGCCCCAACCGCGACCAAGCGCGCCGCGAGCACCCCAAGCAGTACTTCCCGGGAGAGCAGCAGCCGCAGAATGAGACTCGTCAATTCGATGCGGCCGCTGGCTATCAGCAGGGCTACGGTCAGCAGCAAAGCTACGGCCAGAACTATCAGCAGCCGGCCGGGCAGGCATATGGCCAGCAATACGCGCAGCAGCCCGAGTACGAGCCGGTGCCGTCGAACTATGATCCAGACCAGCCGGAAAAGCGCAAGAAGAAAGGCGGCGGTGGCGGGGCTATGGCCGGCGTCTTCGCAGCCATCGCGGTGCTTGCAGTACTGGCTGCGGCTGTGTTGTTTTTCCTGTGGCGCAATGCTGCGGACGAGGCGGATAAGCCGGACCCACAGCCGGTGACGGAAACGCTGACCACGGAGGTTCCCACCACCGTGACCCAGACCGAAGAGCCGGATACGCAGGATGAGAACTCCAATAAGCTGCCAAAGCTGCCGGACTTCCAAAATGACCTGCCGTCCGATATCCCGACCGAGTTGCCACCGGAGGTACAAGACCAGCTGGATAAGGGCAGCGACGTGGACATTGAGGGCCTCCTTAACGATCTGCTGGGCGGCGGCGAGCAGCCGGCCAGCCAGCAGGGCGCTCAGAACTAAGCGCCCAGCACCTGCCCGGTAAGGGAAATGGTGCGCGGGCAGGTAAAATCGGGCGGCATGAATGAATCGATGCAGTTGGCTGAGAAGGTAGCCGCCCAACTGGCGCGCCACCTCACGGATGTCGTCTTGTGCCCTGGTTCGCGCAACGCGCCGCTGTCGCTGGCGCTGTTGGCGCGTGATGATATCCGCGTACACACCCGCCTGGACGAGCGCGGGGGAGCGTTTACCGCCCTGGGCATGGCGCGGGTGCAGCGCCGCCACGTGGGCGTGGTGATGACCTCGGGAACTGCGGTGGCCAATACTCTGCCAGCCGTGGTGGAGGCACACTATTCCCATACGCCGCTGGCCATCATTAGCGCGGATCGGCCGGAGCGCCTGGTGGGCACGGGGGCGTCGCAGACCATCGAGCAGCAGGGCATCTTCGGCGTCTATGCGGATACCACCCAGGTCACCGACGCGGACGATATCGCGGCGATGGCCCAGCGTTTCCGCGAGGACCTACAGGTACACATCAATGTGGCCTTTGATGCCCCGCTTGTCGACGCCACCCTGCCGGACCACACCTCCGGCGACGGCGTGCGCGAGCCAGCACCGGCCTTTGTGGACCACGGTGAAGTGGCCGTGGACTTGAGCAAGAACACACTGGTCATTGCGGGCGATGAGGCCTGGGAGGTAGAAGGCCTCCAAGACGTGCCAACCATCGCAGAGCCGAGCGCGCCGGGCCCGTATCATCCGGTGCATCCAGCGGCGGCGCATATCTTCCGCAAGGCGCAGGTCTCCGCGAATGATTATGTGGTCAACACCAAGGTTGAACAGGTCATCGTCGTGGGGCATCCGACGCTGCACCGCAGCGTGCTAGCGCTGATGAATGACCCGGATATCGAGCTGGTGGTGCTCTCGCGCACCAAGGACTTCACCAACCAGCGCGGCGAAGAGGCCCGGCTTGGCACCACCGTCAAGGTCACCGGTGAGCCGAGCCGCGAGTGGATGAAGATCTGCGAAGGCGCAACCGATATGGCGGGACAAGCGGTGCGCGAGACCCTCGAGGATGAGGAACTGGGATTCACCGGTCTGCACGTCGCGGCCGCGGTGGGCGATACGCTCTCCGTCAATGACACCCTGGTGCTCGGCGCTTCGAATCCGGTGCGCGACGCCTCCATGGTGGGCCTGCCTTTCGACGGCGTGGATACGTACTCGCCGCGCGGGGCGGCCGGCATCGACGGAACCATCGCCCAGGCCATCGGCATTTCCTTGGCCACGCAATCGCTGGATCCCACAAATTGGCGTGCCCCACGCGTTATGGCGCTCATGGGGGATGTCACCTTCTTACATGACGCGAATAGCCTGCTCATCCCGGAAGACCAGGCACGACCGGAAAACCTCACCATCGTGGTGGCCAATGACAATGGTGGCGGCATCTTCGAGACTCTGGAACAAGGCGCCGATGCGCTGCGCGAGTCCTTCGAGCCGGCGTTTGGCACGCCGCATGGGGTGGACGTCGGCAAGCTGGCAGAAGCCTATGAGGCAGACTACCGTGAGGTGACCACCCCGCAGGAGCTATTGGATACGCTGGCGGAGCTGAAGGAATACTCCACCGGGATTACCGTCGTGGAGGCCAAGACCACCCGTGCCACGCGCCGGGCGCTCAATGAGAAGCTCACCGCAAAGGTAGGCCAGTAAGTGGCCCCGCCGCAGCATAAGCCGCACGCGGCCGTGGTGCCGCGCTATACGCCCGCGGTCTATCGCCGCCGCCTGCACCAGCTGACGCTGGCGCTGTATCTGGCCGCACTCGTGGGCGTGGTAGCGATGATCATCGGACCGGCGCTTAATGATCACACCATCGCCAGCCACCCCGCGCGCGCTTTGGCCACGGTCAAGGATGTGGGCGTGCTGCGCACCACGGTGGATTTCCAAGACAGTGAAGGGATTTACCACACCCCACAGCACGGGCTGCTCTATCCCAGTGGGCTGGGCGAGGGGCAGCAGGTGTGGGTGCAATATGCTCTCGATGACCCTGATCTGGTCAAGGTAGAGGGCCGCGAATGGACGCTGGCCATCATCCCGGCGCTCTCGGTAGGGGTGGTTGCCACGCTCATCGCGGCCGTGCTGTGGAAGCTGATTAGCTTCTTTACCCGCCGCGCGGAGAAATAATTAACCAAGATTTTCCGCTGGCTTCACCATAAACTTAAGAAAATGGGCCATGATGGTGGCATGCGTGTTGCGATCGTGGCTGAATCCTTCCTCCCCAATGTCAATGGTGTGACCAACTCCGTGCTGCGCGTTTTAGAGCACCTGCACGAGACCGGCCAGGAGGCCATCGTCATCGCGCCGGGCGCCCGTGAAGGACAGGAGGAAATTCCGGACTACCTAGGATTCCCCATCTACCGTGTGCCCACCGTGCGCGTACCGCTGGTGGATTCGCTGCCGGTGGGCGTGCCTACCACGGCGGTCGATGAGGCGCTGCGTGATTTCAAGCCGGATATCATCCACCTGGCCAGCCCCTTCGTGCTCGGCGCGGCTGGCGCTTTCTCCGCCCGCCAGCAGCGCGTGCCGGCCGTAGCGTTGTACCAGACCGATGTTGCCGGCTTTGCCACCAAGTACCATGCCTCCGCACTGGCCTATGGCGTGTGGGAGTGGCTGCGCACGATTCATAACTCCTGCCAGATGACGCTGGCGCCGTCCTCGCTGACCATCCGGGACTTGGAAAAGCACCACATTAAAAACGTGCGCCACTGGGGGCGTGGCGTGAACGCGGAACTCTTCCATCCCTCCAAGCGCTCTGACAAGCTGCGCCGCAGCTGGGATCCGAGCGGCACCAAGAACGTGGTGGGATTCGTTGGTCGTCTCGCCGCGGAAAAGGGCGTGCACCGCCTCTCGGCGCTCAACGGGCGCGAGGATATCCAGCTGGTCATCGTGGGCGATGGGCCGGAGCGCCCGCTGTTGGAAGCCCAGCTGCCCGGTGCCGTCTTTACCGGTGCGCTGTCTGGCGAAGACCTCGCCGCCGCCTATGCCTCCTTGGACGTCTTTGTCCACGCCGGCGAGTTCGAGACCTTCTGCCAGTCCATCCAGGAGGCGCAGGCCTCTGGCGTGCCGACTATCGGGCCGCGGGCCGGTGGCCCGGTAGACCTCATCAACGAGGGTTATAACGGACTGCTGCTGGAGGTAAAGACCTTTGTGGAAGACCTCCCCAATGCGGTGGACGCTCTGCTCAATCCGGAGATTCACCAAGAGATGCGGAACAATGCCCGAGAGTCCATTTCCTCCAAGACGTGGAAGGCGCTGTGTGAGCAGCTCGTGGGCTATTACGAAGAGGTACTGGAGGATACTCGCCGGGTGCCGCTGACCATTCTGGGCCAGCGTCCCGAGCTGCCGCGATGGGCGGCTCGTGCCCTTGGTGCCCGCGTAGCCTAGACTGATCATTTGTGTCTAAGGCAGATCTGGATAAAAAGCCCTTCGATGTGGCGCGCATGTTTGACGCCGTGGGCGAGAAATACGACCTCACCAATACCGTGCTGTCCTTTGGGCAGGACGCGCACTGGCGCAAGCGCACCCGCGAGCGTTTGAACCTTAAGCCGGGCGAGAAGGTCCTCGACCTTGCAGCGGGTACCGCCGTGTCCACCGTGGAACTTTCCAAGTCCGGTGCGTGGTGCGTGGCGTGTGATTTCTCCCGTGGCATGTTGGCCGCCGGCCGTGAGCGCAACGTGCCCAAGGTGGCTGGCGATGGCATGCAGCTGCCGTTTGCGGATAACACCTTTGACGCCGTGACCATCTCTTATGGCCTGCGCAATATCCACGACTTTGAGCTCGGCCTGCGCGAAATGGCGCGCGTGACCAAGCCGGGCGGGCGCCTTGCGGTGGCGGAGTTTTCCACCCCGGTGGTACCGATTTTTGGCACCGTGTACAAGGAATACTTGATGCGTCTGCTCCCGCCGGTAGCGCGCCTGGTCTCTTCTAACCCGGAGGCATATATCTACCTCGCGGAATCCATTCGCGCGTGGCCCGGGCAGGAGGAGCTTGCCGCGGTTATCAATCGCAATGGTTGGGCCGAGGCCGGCTGGCAGAACCTTACCTTCGGCATCGTGGCGCTGCACTCGGCGGTAAAGCCAGCCTAGGCGCCGCTCCTTCGCGCCCGGGGAAGCGGGGGACTATGCCGCGGTTGAATCCCAGAGGGGCGTATCGCGGCGAAGGGATGAGACCGTGCGGCCGGCGGCGCGCCAGGTGCGTGCGATGAGGTCGCGGTCATCGTCAGTAATGAGGTTGCCCATCAGGCGCGCGGCGGCCGGCATGAGTATGCGGCCGATGGGGCCGCGCAGGGCCAGTGGACCGGCCAGCGGTAGGAACTGCGGGTAGGTCAGAAGGCGCGCGGCCGTGCGGGCCAAGAGGAAGGACTCGCCGTAGTGCTCGCGCAAGACGGCTGGCCAGGCCAGGGTGAAATCCTTCGGGCCGAGCAGGGCTACGGCCAGCGCGGCGGTCTCCAAGCCATAATCGATGCCCTCGCCGTTGAGGGGGTTGATGCAGGCCGCGGCATCACCAATGATCATCCAATTGGCGCCGGCCACGTTAGACACCGCGCCGCCCATGGGCAGTAAGGCAGAGGTAACGTGCTCAATTTCCCCGAGTCCCCACTCGGTGCGCTGTTGGGTGGCGTAGAACTCGAGCAGCTTCTTGGTGTTGATCTTGGCGGGGCGCTGCGCGGTCGACAGCGCGCCGAGGCCGATATTGACCTGGCCTAGCTCGGAGCCGAGCGGGAAGATCCAACCGTAGCCGGGCTGCACCTCGCCTTCTTCGTCCTTGAGCTCAACGTGGGAGTGCATCCAGGGCTCAGTGGCATGCGTAGAGGAAGCATAGGAACGCGCGGCAATGCCATAGACCTCCTCGCGGTGCCAGGTGCGGCCGAGCTTCTTGCCAAAAGTAGAGCGCACGCCATCGGCCACGATGATCCACTTGGCATGCACGGTGGCCTCTCCCACGCGGAAGGAGGTCACGCGGTTGCCCTCGAGCACCGGATCGGTGGCAGGGGTGCCGGTGAGGAGGGTGGCGCCGGCTTTCCGGGCGGCGTCGGCAAGCAGGGCATCAAAGCGGTAGCGCGGTAGGGCCGTGCCCACCTGGGAGGGGTAGGTCTCCGGCCAAGGCGCGGTAATATCGCCGCCGTAGCCGTGCAGTTTCAGGCCGCGATTGCGGTAGGAGGCGTTGACCACAATGCCGAGCTCAGCAAGCTGGTGCATCGCGCGCGGGGTGAGCCCGTCGCCGCAGGTTTTATCGCGGGGAAACGTCGCGGAATCAATAAGGAGGGTGTCATAACCGGCGCGTGCGGCATGAATCGCGGCGGCGGCTCCGGCAGGCCCAGCGCCAATGATGGCGACCTCGACATAGGTTTGGGAATCGATCTGCTCCGACATGAGGACTATCATTGCATGAGTTCGACCCCTCGAGTGTGTTTAGGGGCGCAGTTTGGACTACGGTAGGTAATCGATTATCTCTGGCTTTTAGTTGCAAGGAACACTATTTAATGACTCACGGTCAATCGCATGCCACGCACGTGGATCTTGGTGATCCGCAGCTCAACGAGCGCATTGGTGCGGGCATGGAAGCAGTAGAAGACAAGCTGCGCAGTGAAATCGACCGCGGCCAGGACTTCTTAAAGGACAAGGTCAGCCACCTGTCTAAGGCCGGTGGCAAGCGCTTTCGCCCCATGATGGCGCTGCTGGCCTCCGAGTATGGTCCGCGTCCGGGCTGCGAAGAGGTTGTTAAGGCCGCCACCGTCGTGGAGATGGTGCACGTAGCTACCCTTTATCATGACGATGTCATGGATGAGGCGGACCGCCGCCGCGGCGTGGAATCTGCCAATTCGCGGTGGAATAACTCCGTGGCCATCCTCGCCGGCGATGCGCTCCTGGCACATGCCTCCCGCCTGATGAGTGAACTGGATACCCACACCGTGGCCCACTTTGCCGATACCTTTGAGGAGCTGGTGACCGGCCAGATGCGGGAGACCATCGGCGCGGGTGAGGCCAATGCCGTGGAGCACTACACGGCCGTTATCCGTGAAAAGACCGCGGTGCTCATCGCCTCTGCTGGCTACCTGGGTGCCTACCACTCCGGCGCCTCGGCCGAGCATGTCGCAGCCTTGCACCGCATTGGTGGTGCCATCGGCATGATCTTTCAGATTGTGGACGACGTCATCGACATCTTCTCTGACCCAAAGGAGTCCGGCAAGACCCCGGGCACGGACCTGCGCGAGGGCGTATTTACCCTGCCGGTTCTCTACGCCTTGGAAGAAGAGGGCGAAGTGGGCGACAAGCTGCGTGAGCTGCTTACTGGCCCGCTGCATTCCGACGCCGAGGTGGAGCGCGCCATCGAGCTCCTGCACCAGTCTGGCGGCCGTCAGAAGGCGCTGGAGGACATCAATGCCTACCTGCGCACGGTGGAGGAGCAACTCGCCGTGCTACCGGAGAACTCCGCGAGCCAGGCCTTGCGCCAACTGGCGGATTACACCGTGCGCCGCGTGGGCTAGCTGCTTGGCGATGCCCCCTTATTCCCGCCCCATTCGCCCCTACTACGCTGGCGATTTGTAGGTGGGAGGGTGGTTCGTAGTAAAGTACTTACTCGCACCACACAGTGCATGCCAGGTTGCCCGAGCGGCCAAAGGGAGCGGACTGTAAATCCGCCGGCATTGCCTTCAGAAGTTCGAATCTTCTACCTGGCACAACATACGAACCCCGCTCGAAGTATCGCGCGGGGTTCGTCGCATGCGGGGGATTTGCGTGTGGGGCTGGCTTATCGGGCTGGCTTTGGCGTTTAACCCGTTTCTGTTCACTAATCGTGGGTTAGTAAGGGCCTAAACGACTAAATGTGTTGTTTTACGGCGTGTCGAGTTAAACGCCAGATTGCGTTGGTGGAGTTGGGGTTTTAGCGTAGGTGGCCTTTGCGTATTCCGATAGAGTGGTTGTAGGCAGTGTCAATGGCGCTGTCGTAGGTTGCT
>NZ_MKXT01000083.1:2914-5117 GCF_001913985.1 Corynebacterium sp. S5S1 | reverse complement strand
TAACCAGACTGCTTCGGTAGGCCGAATGATGCGATCCTCAGAGCGCACCGCACCCCGGGTAACCAAGACGATGGCAGGCCCATCATGTTCGCACCGCAACGTCGGTTGCTCACAGGTTAATTCGACACGCTCCAGCACAAATTCATCCGAATGCGCAGGATAACGCAACCGACCGTCAGCGCTGCTGTATGGTTCCACGATAGGATCCTGCACACTAGAAAAATCCAGCACTTCCAGCAGCTCTGGCACATCAACGTGTTTTTCAGTGAGCCCACCGCGCAGCACATTATCCGAATTCGCCATGATCTCCACGCCCATTCCTTCCAGATAGGCATGGAGCTGACCAGATTTCAGGCAAATCGCTTGCCCCGGTTCCAACGTGACATGATGCAGCAATAATGCACTCAATACGCCGATATCCCCGGGGTAGCGGCGTTGTAAGTCCACCACAGTGCGCAGGCTATCCAGAATCCATCCGGCGACAGACTCACAGGCGGAATCATCGGCAAGAATTGTGCTGGCCACGTCGACGACGGCACGGATTAGACCCTCGCGGACATCGTCGGCAAGCGTGACCCAACGTCGAAACAACGCGTGCAGTTGTTCGGATTCACCGGCGGAATTCGCGCTGGTTAGAATCTCGACATAGGGCGCTAGCTCAGGGCAATCGAGTACCGCGAACAGCTCGTGGGTACGAGCAATGGGGCGAAAGCCGGCCAGGGCCCGGAACTGCGTCAATGCCACTGTGGGTCATCCAAAGCCAGCCCCGCCGCGTTTTCCCGCGCAAAACCAGCTTCGGCTTCGGCGCGAGTCGGGTGTGCCTGCAAAGACAACGGCTCGTCTGCAGCCAAAAGCTTCAGCATAAACGGCAACCGGCCATCGGCGTGCTGGTGCACGCGCGCACCCAGATGGTGGTGCGGATCAGCGGCGATGTAATCATCCAAACTGATCAGCGTGTCATCGGACGCGACCACGTGCGCCGGCCCAGCCGTATGGGCACCAAACCAGAGCTCAGCGATGTGATCCCCGGTCGCTGGTTGGCCGGCCAGCTCAGGGATCAGCGTGGTCGAGCCCCACGGGTAGCGGCGAATCGCCGGTCGGAGTGGCTGCATAGATCGAAAATAATCCTTCTAGTGCGGGGTGTTTACTGCGGTCTGTGAAACTGCGGCTAGGACACCAGCGCGGAGATTTCGTCGACAAGCTCGGAGACGTGTTCCGGAGTTTCTGCTTCCACGTTCAGGCGCAGCAATGGCTCCGTGTTGGACGCGCGCAGGTTAAACCACGCAGTGCTTGCCTGCAGGTTGACGGTCATTCCGTCTAATTCGTCGATATCTGCAGCTCGGTCCGCAAATGCCTGGCGCACTTTGTCGCGGGCGGCAGCCTGCTCAGTAACCCGAAAGTTGATCTCGCCCGAGGCGGCATAGTGCTGTTAGGAAGCCATCGCGCAGCTAGTGCCGCAAGCATGTGCAGCGCGGCAAGCATGCCGGAATCGGCGTTGAAAAACTCGCTGAAATAATAATGAGCGGAATGCTCACCACCGAAAACAGCATTGTGTTTCGCCATTTCCGCTTTGATAAACGAGTGTCCGACCTTCGTGCGCACCGCGGTGCCGCCGGATTTTTCGACTAGCTCCGGCACCATCTTGGAGGTAATCAGGTTGTGGATGATCGTCGCCCCCGGATAGCGCTGGAGCATGCGCTCGGCGATCAATGCACAAATCGCGGACGGCGAAACCGGCTGGCCTTTTTCATCCACCAAGAACACGCGGTCAGCATCACCGTCGAAGGCTAGTCCGACATCAGCGCCTTGTTCTACGGTAAAGCGCTGCAAATCCACCAGGTTCTTCGGATCCAACGGGTTGGCCTCGTGGTTGGGGAAAGTGCCATCAAGTTCGAAATACAGCGGACGAATCTCGATGGGCAGGTCCGCAAAAACCGCGGGCACTGTGTGCCCGGCCATGCCGTTAGCGGCATCCACGGCAACCACGAGTGGGCGCGCGGCAGACAGTGGCACCAATTCATTGAGGTAACGCGCATAATCGGCCAGAATTTCGTGCCGGTCAACGGTACCGTGGCTCGATGCCGGTGCCGCGGCCGAAGAAGCGTTGCCGCCCTCGTCGGCAAGATGTGCCAGGTAATCAGTGATAATTCCCAGGCCGGTATCCTGCCCCACCGGCTTGGCTCCGGCGCGACACAGCTTGATT
>NZ_MKXT01000083.1:0-2681 GCF_001913985.1 Corynebacterium sp. S5S1 | reverse complement strand
ATCTGCGAATGCGCGACCGACGTTGCGGACAAAATCCGTGGTGATCTCGGATTCCACCAGCCCGCGAATGTCATAGGCCTTAATAACAGAGTTGAGGAATTGCGCAGAATACATAATCGCCATTCTAACGGTCGCGCGCCCGGAGGTTCCGATGAGTACGCACACAAAAATGTTCCCATGGGGTATTAGCAGGAAGTTACCGGGCAGCTAACAGCTTGTGGGTTGGCTCAACTAATCCGGTTTAGTCGCGGCGTTCATCCGGCCATAACGATGCAAAGTCGGTTGCCGAAGAATGGCGCAGCTCCTCCAGCATGGAATCAACCGGATCAGCATCGCGTTCGCTAGCGCCTTCACCAGCATGCTCTTCACCAGCATGCTCTTCGCCGGTCTCTTGTCCGCCGGTATCTTGTGCGCCGCCAGCTTCGTGCTTATCGGCATTGCTGTGTGGGCCGATCGCATGACGGCTGCCGTTAATACTGACCGAATCTGGTACGGGCTCGTCGGCATCGGCGTCGTCAGGCACTACCTGCAAGTGTGCGCGGCGCTGTTGCTTTTCCTCCACCACGCGCGGAACGCGGTGCACCGGGTGGTTAGAGCGTTCTGGATCCGCCGCGTCTGCGAAAGCTGACGTGTGCGCAACGGGGCTGGTATCGGGGTCGTCGACAAGACCACTGGTTACGCGACCATTTTCACGCACCGCAGCGGCGAGAGCAATCAAATCATCTTCGTCATCAATATCGACATCGCCGACACGAACGATCTCCCACCCGACCGGGGCGGTGATTTTCTCGGAGTGTTTCTGGCACAAGTCCCAACTATGCGGGTCCGGCTGGCTAGTCAACGGGCCCACCACCGCGGTGGATTCGGCATACGCATACGTCAAGGTTGCGAGCGCAGGCTGACCACAGCCGGGACGGGAGCAGCGACGAATTTGATTCACGCCACCAAGTTTAAAGACTGGCTCCAGGTTTGCCAATTGCTGTCAGAAAGCACTCCCGGCAGCATTAACTTTGATTGAGCGAATGAAACCGGCGTGGCGCAACGACGAAATTTGCCGTTGAGTTCTAAGCTGATGCCATGACTGCAAGCGCGAGGTTATCCCCACGGCCCGACCGCCATGGGCGCGGCCTGCGCGGGGTGCTATTACCGCAGCAGACCCCTCGCTTTCGTTCCCGTAGCCAACAATTCGACATGGCTGCTCTGGATGCATTTAGTTCCATCCACGCATCCTTCGCCCCACAATTGGAGGCATTAGACCTCGCCGTCGATACCGTGCCGCGCATGAATTTGGGTTCGGATTTAGCTCTTGTCGACGACGAAATCTTCAGCGACGGACCAGTCCCCCTGGGTCGCGTATTACAGCCCGGGATAGATGCACAAGGCCAGCCGACGCGCGCCCGGATCGTGTTGTTCCGGAAACCCATCGAGCAACGAGCTGCCAATAGCGAACAACGCAGGCAGTTGCTGCAAGAAATTCTGACAGTTTTGGTGGCTACCTACCTTAACCTGGATCCGCGTGATGTGGATGCGCGTTATCCGTGGGAAGACTAACCGCTCCGTGCGGCCTGCCGCTCACGGGATCAAGGAACGCTGAGGTTATTAGCCGATATCACGCTTTAAGCGGCGGCGTTCACGATCAGATAGTCCGCCCCAAATACCGAAGCGCTCGTCATGCTCCAGGGCGAATTCAAGACATTCATCGCGTACTGGGCAGGCCCGGCAAATGCGCTTGGCCTCCCGGGTAGAGCCACCTTTTTCCGGGAAAAATGCTTCCGGGTCGGTCTGCGCGCACAGCGCCTGGTCTTGCCATTCTTGTTCTACCGCACCGAAGAGCTCTTCGATCGACAGTGCTGCCGCGCCGCCACGGAGAATGGCGTTTTTAGCCATATCGTCCACGCCGTGTCCTTTCTCCGTAGTTTCGTTCAGATACTGGAAAAGATTAGACAACGCGACACTAAATATCGCCGGTATCTGCAGAAAAACCCACAGAAAAGCCCTGCACTAGACCACACGAGTCACAGCAGCAACAACAATGACTCAACAGGGGTAAACCACGGGGGTACTAGATATAGTGCCGGGGCTCGTCCGGGAAACTACAGCCTGGCTTCGCTCCAAGAAACCGCCGCAGAAAAAGCCCAGAAACTAAGCGGCAGAAACTAAGCGTCAGAACTGAACCGGATACCAGTATCCGGAATATCGACACCCGGCCACACACGCATGCCCGGCGCGAGTTCACACCGCGCCCCAATCTGGGCGCCTTCGCCGATAACGCATCCGTCGATAATCGCGTTGGCACCGATATGTGCACCGTCAGCGATGATCGAATTCCGGATTCGCGCACCTGGCTCGATGGTGGCACCAGCAAAAATCACGGAAGAATCGATACGGCAGCCACCACCAATCTCAGCGCCGCGGCCCACCGTGGTTCCACCCAACAACAGGACTCCCCCGGCGACGCCGGCAGCGGGATCCACCAATGCTTCACCGGTGCGTCCCTCCAGCAGCGGGGAGCCCACAATTCCGCGCACCAGATCGGAAGAACCTTGCACAAAATCATCGGGGCGGCCCATATCGCGCCAATACGCGGCATCGACGTGCCCCACCACGCTGCGCCCTTCGTCGAGCAGCCGCGGGAATGTCTCACGTTCTACAGAAACGTTACGTCCAGCGGGAATAGAGGC
>NZ_MKXT01000082.1:792-3310 GCF_001913985.1 Corynebacterium sp. S5S1 | reverse complement strand
CACCCCGCCGGTGGCTTTGGCGGGATTTGCCGCAGCTGGTTTGGCGGGCGATGATCCGATGAAAACCAGCGTGCAGGCGATGCGCCTGGCGATTGCTGGTTATTTCATTCCCTTCATGTTCGTCTACAACCCGGGCTTGCTGCTGCAAGATGTCACCTGGGCCAGCGGCGCGTTGGTCGTCGGCACTGCCATCGTTGGTGTGTGCATGCTCTCTGCTGCGGTCGAAGGCTACGCGCGCACGCGTTTGCCGCTGGTAGTGCGCGTGTTAGTCGGCATCGGTGGTTTGGCGCTGTTGTTGCCAGGGTTGCTTTCCGACGCAGTGGGCGTGGGCATTCTCGTGATTGGTCTGGCGCAGCAATTGCTGGCAAAACGAAGCGAATCCGCCAACGAAACCACGGAGAAATCCGCACGCTGAACTGCAAACTGATGCATCCGCCATCGTCCCATCTCGAACCTTGTTGACACATCAACTACACTGGGTGACATGAAGAAATTCGGATTCCTCAGCTTCGGCCATTACAAGTTCCCCGGCCAGCGTGGGCCTAATGCTCAGCAGACCCTCAAGCAGGGGCTGGAGCTTGCCGTGGAGGCAGACAAGATTGGCGTGAATGGCGCGTATTTCCGCGTGCACCATTTTGCCCCACAGGGGGCGGCGCCGATGCCGTTGCTTTCTGCGATTGCCGCGCGCACAAAGCACATTGAGGTCGGTACCGGCGTGATCGATATGCGCTACGAAAACCCGTTGTACTTGGCAGAAGAGGCCGCCGCACTGGATTTGCTTGCCGACGGCCGGGTCGCGTTGGGGGTTTCACGGGGATCACCGGAGCCTGCGCACCGTGGTTGGGAGGCTTTCGGCTATACCGGTTCCGACGATCCGCGCGGGGCAGATCTTGCCCGGGAGAAGTTCGCGAAGTTTATGCAGGGCGTGCGTGGTGAGGCCGTCGTCAAGTCTGCACAGGATCCGTATCCACCGATTTACCAGCCAGGTACTCCGCTACCAGTGATGCCGCATTCGCCTGGTTTGCAGCGCAATATCTGGTGGGGTGCTGGAACGAAGAAAACTGCCGAGTGGGCCGCTGAGCAGGGCGTGAACCTGATGAGTTCCACGTTGTTGACGGAGGTCACTGGTGAGGCTTTTGGGGATTTGCAGGCGGCGCAGTTGCAGGCTTTTCACGAGGCGTGGCGGCAGGCTGGGCATGATTGGACGCCGCGGACGTCGGTGAGTCGTAGCGTGTTCCCGATTGTCAGCGACCGGGATCGTGCGTTATTTGGCATGAGTGGCGGGAATGATCAAATCGGCATTATTGATGGTTATGAGTCCACATTTGGCCGCACTTATGCCGGCGAGCCGGAGCAATTGATCGAGCAGCTCAAAGACGACGCCGCCGTGATGGAGGCGGATACTTTGATGCTGACGATCCCGAACCAGCTGGGTGTGGATCTGAACCTGCGGCTTCTGCAGAATTTCGCCGAGCATGTGGCCCCTGCTTTGGGCTGGGAGCCGGCGAACCGTTAGTTCTGTGCTTCTTTTATAGGGCGACGACCAGGCAGTCAGCCCAACACTATGCCGAGGTAACCGGTAAACCCCTAGACAACCAGCAGGGCGTATACCAGCAATCTTTACCTCTAAGAATCCCATTCCATCGTTGATGCTGGCGCCCATTCCGGAGCATTCACCCTGCGGTAGTGAAACGGTATGGTGCGAGCCTCCCACGCCCACCAAGAAACCTTAAGCTCAAACACGAAGACGATTCCTGCGTGTCACACGTCGGCGGTTGACTAAACCGCCGCCTCTTGCAGCGAGCGCTACGTACCCCTCTATCAGTACCCCCGCTCTGCGCACAAAATTACCCACACAACCGGATCCGAGAGTTTATGAACTTTCGACCCCTCTCGACAAACAGCCAGACAAACGAGATAAAATGGGCTAGTCACAGCTAGAGCATCGTCAGGCCTATTTAGCAGTGCAGTTAACACAAGCAATAGAAGTCCTTTTGCCAGCAGGCGACAGAAAAAGCGAATTTTACCGTAACTTGTTAGTACCTCACGGGAACTTTTGTCTTGTCGAAGCCAGTTGGCAGAGACAAAGACATCATCCCCCTGGGGACCCAAATCCAATACCTAGTTGCTTGAAGGAGCACAACCATGGAAAAGAAGACCGTCTTTGCATCACTCCAATGACCGACGCGGAACTCGATGATGTTCTCGGCGCCCGCAAGGAAGGTTGGGGCGTCACCTTAACCAAGGACTGCCACACCAATACCAAAACTCGTTGGCTCGGCTGCTGCTAAAACATACCCCCTTACGGAAGCTGTATACACCAAACGGTGTATACAGCGGATCCTGCAGTTGACTAAACTCTTCAAATTTTTTTAAAAGAGAGCTCCGACCATGTCTTCAGAACAAATTCAGGATCTCCGTGCAGAACTTCTTGTGTACCGAAAGCAACTAGCTATCGCTACTGCTTCATTCCGAAAAGAACTTGCACAGCAGATTATAACTACCGGTGCGCTCAACG
>NZ_MKXT01000082.1:0-746 GCF_001913985.1 Corynebacterium sp. S5S1 | reverse complement strand
AGAGCCCAACAATTCCGTCGGCATAGTAACTCCCGAGTGGTAAAGGAAAATTTTACATGGCATATCAACTTAACGTGACAGGTGTAAGCAAGTCGTTCGGTGCCCACCGCGTCCTCAAAAATATCGACATGGCTGTGCCGCCGCACGCAATATACGCGTTGCTAGGCGTCAACGGCTCAGGCAAAAGTACTCTCATGAAAGGGTTAGTCGGCATACAGCCATTCAACAATGGTGCCTTCGCATTCTCCTCCCACGATGGTCTGCCTGGCAAGCCTACAAACATTGGCTCGCTTATCGAAAGCCCGAAGTTTTACCCATCGTTGAGTGCACTCGAAAATCTCTGCTACTTGGCACGACTGTTTGGAGTAGATGCTTCTAACACTCGTGACCTTCTGGATACTGTAGGGCTTGATCCATCGTTGACAAGACCGATGAAGAATTATTCCCTTGGTATGAAACAGCGCTTTGGTATTGCACTCGCATTGCTGGGGAAGCCAGAATTTCTTATTCTCGACGAGCCAACTAATGGGCTCGACCCAAATGGTGTCGTTGAAATTCGCAAGCTTATACAACAGCTCCCCACAACCCGAGATGTCACGATTATGGTGTCCAGTCACATTTTGTCAGAAATGCAAAACGTTGCGACACATGTAGGTATCCTTGACCAAGGCACCATCCGTTACTCGGGTCGCATTGCAGATCTGCTTGCCGACGAAAAGACGCTATTAGAATCTCCCGCTCCCGAA